>JBJTWP010000108.1:0-7486 GCA_046081805.1 Cyanobacteriota bacterium | reverse complement strand
ATCGAGACAAAGCCGGGCCAGGCCGCCGGCGCAAACCGCAGGATGGATCCCCGGCCCCAGGTTCAGCTCAGGGTCGAGGCGGCATGGGTCCCGCCAGGGAATCTCCGGCGGCTTGAAGGGCTCGGGGCTGATCGCGCACTGCATGGGGCGAGCCTACTGAGGCTGTCAGGGTCGAAGCACGCCGACGGGGGGTGTTCCCTGAAGCAGCCCCGTTGAACGTACGGCCTTGATCACACGCCGAGCCCGGCAGGACAAACACACCCAACTCGCGTCAGTTTGACTCATCCAGAGCCAACGGATTGATGCCCGCAAGCGGGCTGTGGAGCATCCGTTCGGGGGGATCCAGCCCAAGGGCCGCATCCGTTGATACAACGTCGAACGGCGCCAGCACCTCAGTGCAGCTGGTCGCTGCGACGGGCGTAGGCCTCCAGCTGGTCAAATGAGCGCCAGTACTGCACGACGGTGAAGCCGAACTGATGATGACCGAGCAAGCCACTGTCGGGCTGGGCCCAGAGATCCACAGATCTGCCGCCGCCATGGCGGGCGGCTGAGGCAAGCAACAGCTGCAACGCGCCGGATGACACGCTGGCTCCATCGGCGCTGACACCTCCGTTCTGAACCAGGAAACCCTGCTGTTTGATCCCGCGGTGCCCGAGGCGGGAGCCCTGCGGGCGGTGCTGGCGTTTCCGAGCACCTACTCGGTGGGGATCACGAGCCTGGGGTATCAGGTGGTGTGGGCCACCCTGGCCCGGCGCGGCGATGTGGATGTGCGGCGCCTGTTCACCGATCAGGGGGATCCGCCCCATGGCAGCCAGCGGGGCCGCGGCCCGGATCTCGATCTCTTCGGCCTGTCCCTGAGCTGGGAGCTCGACGGTCCGGTGCTGCTGGATCTGCTGGAGCAGCAGCGCATCCCGCTCTGGGCCGAGGAGCGCGGCGATGGCAATCCGATCGTGTTCGGCGGCGGCCCGGTGCTCACCGCCAACCCCGAACCGCTGGCGCCGTTCTTCGACGCGGTGCTGCTGGGGGATGGGGAGCTGCTGCTGCCGGCCTTCGTGGATGCGGTGCAGCAGCACCGCGGGGCCCCACGGGCCGAGCGCCTGCGCCAGCTGGCCCAGGTGCCGGGCGTCTACGTGCCCAGCCTCTACGCCCCCCGCTATGGCTCCGATGGCCGGCTGCTGGGCGTCGAGCCAACGGAGGCAGGCATCCCGGCCACGGTGGCCAAGCAGACCTGGCGCGGCAACACCCTCAGCCACTCCACGGTGATCACCCCGGAGGCGGCCTGGCCCTCGATCCACCTGGTGGAGGTGGTGCGCAGCTGCCCGGAGCTGTGCCGCTTCTGCCTGGCCAGCTACCTCACCCTGCCGTTCAGCACGCCATCGCTGGACGACGGGCTGATCCCGGCGGTGGAGAAAGGCCTCACCGCCACCCAGCGCCTGGGCCTGCTGGGGGCCTCCGTCACCCAACACCCCCAGTTCGCCGACCTGTTGCAGTGGCTCGACGGTGAGCGCTTTGAGGGCGTCCGGGTGAGCGTGAGCTCGGTGCGGGCCGCCACGGTGACGCCGGAGCTGGGGCGGATCCTGGCCAAGCGAGGCGGCAAGTCGCTCACGATCGCGATCGAAAGCGGCAGCGAGCGCCTGCGCGAGGTGGTGAACAAGAAGCTGGCCACCGAGGAGATCGTTGCCGCCGCCCGCTACGCCAGGGAGGGCGGCCTCAGCGGCCTGAAGCTCTACGGCATGGTGGGCCTGCCCACCGAAGACGACGCCGACGTGGAGGCCACTGCCCAGCTGCTGCTGGAGCTGAAACAGGCCACGCCGGGCCTGCGACTCAGTCTGGGGGTGAGCAGTTTCGTGCCCAAGGCCCACACGCCGTTCCAGTGGGAGGGGGTGCGGCCGGAGGCGGAGAAACGGCTGAAGCTGCTGGCCAAGCGCCTCAAGCCCAGGGGGATCGAGCTGCGCCCGGAGAGCTATGGCTGGAGCGTGATCCAGGCCCTGCTCGCCCGCAGCGACCGGCGCCTGGCGCCGGTGATCGCCGCCGCCCGCGGCAGCCACGACAGCCTGGGGGGCTGGAAACAGGCCTACCGGGCCGTGCTCGCAGGCGACGCCCCTGCACCATCCGGTCGGCCTGGGTCCCGCAGCGCGGACCCGGCACTGCCGCCACCGCCCGCATGGGAGGAGGTGATCCACGCCAGCTGGGAGGGGGATCGAGTGCTGCCCTGGGGGCATCTGGAGGGGCCGTTGCCCAAGGCCACCCTGGCGAAACACCGCCAGGACGCGCTGACGCCTCGCTGACCGATCTCCGGATCAGACTCAACTTCCCCCTGGATTCGGGCCCGACCGGAGTTCTGACTCCCCGGTCGCCGCAGCCGGCTCCGGCGGCTGCAGGGGCCAGCCATGGCAGCGCAGGCCCGCCAGCAGCACCCAGCCGGCCACATTGATGCGGCTGTCGTAGAAGGGCATGTCCGTGGCATGGAGGGCCGCCAGCACCAGGGTGGATGCCCACCAGGCGCGCTCAAACAGCGGCGCAGCCAGCACCCCCTGGCGGGCGGCACGGATCAGCAGCCAGAGCACCAGCCCCACCACCAGAACGGCCGCCGGCACCCCGTGGCTGATGGCCAGATCGAGGGGCAGGTTGTGGGGATGGCCGTGCCAGAAGCCGGTGCGCAGGGGGTAGATCACACCGAAGGCCGCCGCGCCCCAGCCCAGCCAGGGACGCTCAGCGATCAGCCCCACCGCCACCTGCCACTGGCTCAGGCGCGTGATCGCGAGGGGACGGCGGCCCTGGTAGTTGAAATCGTTGAGGCGGCCCCAGACCGCCTGGGGCACCAGGGCGCGGGCGGGATTCTGGAGCAGCGGGGGGATGCCGGGCAGGGTGGCCAGCGCCACGGGCACCAGGGCCAGCAGCAGCAGCGGCAGCAACCAGCGCCAGCTCAATGGCCCGGCCACGAGGGGAACGGCGAGCAGCAGGGCGCCCCAGGCATTGCGCGAATCGGTGAGAACGATCGAAGCGGCCACCCCGGCGGCGATCGCCAGCACCACGGCCCGGCCGGGCCAGGGCATCCGCGGCTGCAGCAGGGCCGCCAGGGTGAAGGGCCAGGCCAGCGCCAGCCAGGCCCCGGCGATGTTGGCGTAGTCGAACAGGCCCGCCAGCCGCTCGGGTGGATTGCCGCCGGCCTTCAGATGCCAGATCACCAGACCGCCCAGGAGCTGCCAGGGGCCGCTCCAGCCCAGGAACAGCTGGGCCAGACCCGTGATCACCACGGGCACGCTGCCGACCACCAGCCAGAGACCCATGCGCCGGCGCGCCTCGGGGGTGGTGACGTAGGGCTGAAACCCCCAGAAGGCCCAGAAAAAGGGCAGCCAGTTGGCCAGGCCCAGCCAGGCCAGCCTGCCGCTGAGCGCCCCGAAGCAGCCCAGCAGCATCAGCACCGCTGCGCCCAGCAGCACCCAGTTGGCCCGATCGCGCCAGGGCGAGGGCCGATCCCGACTGCCCTGGATCAGGGCAAGCAGCAGCAGCAGGCCGGCGATGAAGGCGCTGCTGGCCAGAACCAGCAGGCCGAGCTGAAAACAGCGCCAGCCCAGGCGGGGCGTGCCCTCGGGTCGGCCGGCATCGAGCCGTTGCAGCAGCGGCTGAACGGTGGGAGGGGCCAGGCCCATCAGTCGAACACGGCGGTGCGGCCCCGGTAGACCATCACCTGGCGGCGCAGATGCAGGCGCAGGGCGCGGGCCAGGGCGAGCCGCTCGCAGTCCCGGCCCTTGCGGATCAGGTCGTCCACCTCGTCGCGATGGCCCACGGGCACGGTGGTCTGCTCAATGATCGGGCCACCGTCCAGGTCCTCGGTCACATAGTGGGCGGTGGCACCGATCAGCTTCACACCCCGCTCCCAGGCGCGGTGATAGGGCTGGGCCCCCTTGAAGGCCGGCAGGAAGGAATGGTGGATGTTGATCACCTGCTGATGGCCGCGGCCAGCACCCCATCCCTGGTAACGATCGAGGAACGCCGGGCTGAGCACCTGCATGTACTTGGCCAGCACCACCAGCTCAATGGCGTGCTCCTCCAGCAACCGCAACTGCTCCTGTTCCACCTCGGCCTTGGTGGCGGCCGTCACGGGCAGGTGGCCGTAGCTGGCCCCGAAGTCGCGGGCCAGCTGCTCCAGATCCGGGTGGTTGGAGATCACCAGGGGCACGGCCATCGGCAGCTCGCCGGAGCGGGTGCGCCAGAGCAGGTCGAGCAGGCAGTGGTTCTGCCGGCTCACGAAGATCGCCACCCGCGGGATGGCATCGGAGAAGTGCACCTGCCCCTCGCCGCCCAGGCGCTCCGCCAGGGCTGAGACGGCCGGGACAATCGCCGCCCGCGGCAGACCGAATCCCTCCAGCTGCCACTCGATGCGGCTCAGAAACAGGCCAGCACCGGCGTCGGTGTGGTGGTCGGCGTGGCGAATGTTGCCGCCGTTGGCCGCCACCCAGCCGGAGAGCTCGCTCACCAGGGCTGGGCGATCCGGGCAGATCACCTGCAGGATCGCGGTGGGGGAGGACATCGGCGGCCGTCATCCGGCAATGGCCTCAAGCTTGCCGGATGACCCCAATGGGCCGGCGGTGGGTGGGCCCTGGGCGGGCCGTGCAGATTTGCCTCAGGGGTGGCGTCCGGCCCAGTGGCAGCAGATAAAGTCAGCCACCCGAGCCACTCCCCAGGTGTTCTCCATGGCTTCCGCGCCCGCCTTCGGCCTGTCCGTCTCCCTGGCCCAGCAGCTCCGTCGGCTGCTGGGGCTGTGCCTGGCTGTGGTGCTGTGTGTGGGACTGGCGGCCTGCGGTGATGGCAAGGCCAAGGCCCCCAGCCTCAGCGCCGATGACATCGCCGCGATCGAGCGGCAGGCCGAGGGCTTCCTGGCCGCCCGCGACCGGCTGCCTGACCTGGCCGCCCTGGTGAACCAGCGCAACTGGGTGTTCACCCGCAACCTGATCCATGGTCCGATGCAGGAGGTCGGTCGGCAGATGAGCTACATCAACCAGCGGCTGCTGCCGGCTGACCGCCCGGTGGCGAACAAGCTGGCCACCCAGCTCAAGACCTCCCTGGCCGAGCTGGATGAGGCCGCCCGCCTGCAGGATTCCAACCAGCTCCAGAAGTCGTACATCGCCGTGGCCAGCGGCTTCGGCAAGTACGCCCAGATCCTGCCGGCCCAGGTGCAGGAAGACCTCAGGCAGGCCTGATCCCCGGGGCCGCCCCCGCCAGCGGCGCGATGCCGTCGCCCCGCAGCGGCTCCGTGCTGGTGGTGGGCGCCGGCATCGTCGGCCTGACGGCCGCCTGGCAACTGGCCCAGCGGGCTTGGCCGGTCACCCTGGTGGATCCGGCCCTGGCGCCGGGAATGGCGCCTCTGGACAGCGGCAGCGCCGCCGCCCTGGGGGTGTTGATGGGTCGGGTGTTCCAGCGCAGCAGCGGCCGGGCCTGGCGGTTGCGCCGCCGCAGCCACGAGCTCTGGAACCAGTGGTTGCCGGAACTGGAGCGGCGCGGCCACCGGCTGCCGCGCCGACACGGCCTGCTGCTGCTGGCAGCCGACCAGGCGGAGCTGGAACGGCAGAACCGGATCGCCGACGACCGGCGTCGCCTGGCCATCCCCCTGCGGCAGCTGGGCCCCGATGCCCTGGCGGCCCTGCGCCCCCAGCTGCCGGGGCGGCCATTGGGCGGCCTGCTGTCGCCAGAGGATGGGCAGCTTGATCCCCGGGCGGTGATCGAGGCGCTGCGGCAGGAGGCACGGCGCCTGGGGGTGCGCTGTCTGGCGGATCGGGTCGTGGCCCTGGAGCGGCAGCGGCCGTGGCGCCTGCAGCTGGCCAGTGGCGAGCGACTGGAGAGCGATTGGGTGGTGCTGGCCCTGGGCCTGGGCACGGCCCCCCTGCTAGCTAGCCTGGGCCAGGCCCTGCCGCTGGAGCCGGTGCTGGGCCAGGCCCTCGAGCTGGAGCTGCAGGAGGAGCCTGGCTGGAACTGGCCCGGGGCGGTGGTGTGGCGCGGCATCAACCTGGTGCCCCGGCCGGATCTGAATGGGGCAGGACGGCGGCTGTGGCTGGGGGCCACCCTGGAACCCGGAACCCGGGCGACCACGACCGCGCTGGAGGAGCTGCGGCAGCTGGGGGGAGAGGCGCCCGCCTGGTTGCGGAGCGCGCGGCTGGTGCGCCAGTGGCAGGGCCTGCGCTGCCGACCCCAGGGCCGCCCGGCACCGGTGCTGGAGGAACTGGAGCCGGGGCTGCTGGTGGCGACCGGCCATCACCGCAACGGGGTGCTGCTGGCCCCGGCCACGGCGGCGTGGCTGTGCAGCAGGGTGGACTGTCACACCAGGACCTACAACAGCCCAACCGGCCAATTAATCGCGAAAGGTGAGCAGACTGAGAGGATTCAAAGAGATGGGCCAGGCCTGGAAACTACCGGAGGTGGTAGCTCCCATCCAGCGCCTACTGCCATACAGTGCAGCGAAACTGGCCGGCGGCCATAGCTCGATTCGGATCTGGGCACAGCCTGGGTTCGGCGGGCAGACCAACACTTCTGACCTGTTCTTCCGGAGGATGACGACGTGGCTGTAATCAAGCTGATCGGACCTGGCACCACAGCTGAAGGCCGCTTTGCCATCTTTGCCGTTGGGCTGGATGGGGCGCCAGGCAACACCCTGGCTGCCGGTGCCTCCATTGACATCACCCTGGACAGTGCAGAAGGAACAGGAATTGAAGGAATAGATTTTGCCCGGCTAGTGGCGGCCGATCTGCTGGCTACAGATTCGAGCAAGATCCGACTCAGCAATTTCAGCACCAACTCCACAACTGGCAGGGTCAGCCTCAGGATCACAAACATCAGCACAAGCCCCCTGCCACCAGGTACGGCATTGTTGTCGTTTGCGCTGGCGACACGGGAAGGTGCGTCTACAGGCACTAATTACACAGTGAGTCTTGGCGCCACCAGTCTTGGGGACACTGTTTTAGGTGGTGACTTAATCACCGGTGTCGCGACACTCACTACAACGATCGACACGATCAGCTCTCGGGTTCTGAACTGGGGCTCTTCGGTCGGCAATCGAACGATCGATACCACGGGCAGCTTTCTGGTTCCAGAGACCGAGGCAGAACGATTCAGCCGAACAGGCATCGCACTGCCAGCCAATTTAGTCGGCAAGAATGACTATGGGCTGGGCTTCAGCTTCACCGTTGACGCCACCTCGGGAGATGGCACATTCACTCTTGATGATAACGGCCTAAAAATTAGCACTGGTTCAACGCTCTACACACCGCCAAGTGATGGATCCGACTATCTCTACGCGATCGGCTATCCCCCAGGCGTCCTGACCAGCGGTGTCTACGTCAATGCCCTTGACCTCACCACTCTGCGTCTGGGCAATGGCAACGACAGCTTTAGTGTCATTGGCAAGGGAATTACGCAGAAGGTCAGAGAAGAAGTCAGCATTGATTCCAGCTTCGGCTATATCTTTCAATCCAGCATCTTCGCCGGTTCC
>JBJTWP010000107.1:0-4133 GCA_046081805.1 Cyanobacteriota bacterium | reverse complement strand
GCTGAGCTTGGTTCAACCTTGGTTGAATATTGCTCTCAACGGAATCCCGAGCCCCCGCCCCGGCGGGGGCTTTTTGCTGCGAGCGAGAACAAGCCCCAGTCGGGAGGGGACTGGAGGATCCCGGAGGCGGGCTGATCTGCTCAGCCCCTGCCGCTGCGCTGGCGGCCGTTCGCCTGGGTCTCATCGTCATCGTGCACGATGCCGATCTCGAGATCCAGCAGGGTGTTCCAGTTGAGAGTCCAGTTGCTCACAGCCACGGGATCGTCCGATTCGCAGATCACCACGCCCTTGCCCCGCACCAGATCGTGCCAACGGCCGATCATCCGGATCGACGGGCCGGGCTCGGCCGCCAGCTGATCCGCCGGAATGTGGGAGAACACGTCGAGAGCTTCATGCAGGCGGCCCGGCTTCATCTGCCAGGTGATCATGAATTTCCTGCAGCGGGTTACGCGATCGTCGCTCCGAGCCTATGGACCGAGCGGAGACGCGACAAGTGGGCCCCGATCCACTGTCCTGGCCTGGGCCACGATGCCATCGACCCAGGCGATGCCATCGTGAGCGAACCGATCCGCCACCACCCGGCCACACCATGAACACCCCCAGGGCTCTCAGCGACCTGAGCGATGCGCCTGGTGACGGCCTGTCTCCGGAGCAGCTGCTCAAGGGCCAGCAGCGGATCCTTGAAATGGTGGCTGGCGGCGAGAGCCTGGCCAGCAGCCTGGAGGCGATTGCCGAGTTCTCCGAGATCTGCCTGCCGGAGATGCTCGCCTCGATCCTCTACTACGACCCCACCGAGCAGCGCCTGCGGCGCGGCGGCTACGGCCGCCTGCCCGACAGCTTTCAGGCCAGCGTGGATGGGCTGGTGCCAGGCCCGAAGGCCGGCAGCTGCGGCACCTGTGCCTTCCGCAAGCAGCGGGTCGTCAGCGATGACGTGTTCACCGATCCGCTCTGGGATGACTTCCACGAGTTCTGCCGCAGCTACGGCATCCGCTCGGCCTGGTCGTCACCGCTGATCTCCCCCACCGATCAGAGCCTGCTGGGGGTGTTCGGCATGTATTACCCCAACCTCCGCCATCCCTCCCCGGCGGATCTGGAGCTGGTGGATCACATGACCCACCTGGCCACCCTGGCGGCGGAGCGACACCGGCGCGATGAGGAGCGCCGCCGCCAGGCCATGGAGGACGCCCTGACGGGGCTGGGCAACCGGCATCTGCTGCAGTCCAGGGCCGGGGAGCTGGTGGCCCAGGCCCAGCAGGACGCCCAGCCCCTCTGCCTGCTGTTCCTCGACCTCGATCACTTCAAGCTGTTCAACGACAACTTCGGCCATCTGCTGGGCGACAAGTTGCTGCTTCAGTTCAGCCGCCAGCTGCGCGAGAGCCTGCCCACCGCCCAGCTGATGGCCCGCTTTGGCGGCGATGAATTCGTGGCGATTGTTGCCGACACCATGGACAACGTGACGCAACAGCTCCAGGAGCTGCTGCGGCGCCTGCAACAGGACACGCTGCTGATCGATCACGTGCGCGCCCGCCTCAGCTTCTCCAGTGGACTGGTGGATCTGGCGGACGTGAACTGGAACATCGGCCAGGCGATCGTGCAGGCCGACACCGCCGCCCGTCAGGCCAAGGACAACGGTCGCCAGCGCATCCAGCTGGTCGACAAGGCCCAGCTGAACGCCGTGCAGCACCGCCTGCAGGTGGGCCAGGAGCTTGAGAACGCCCTGCGCTACGGCCTGGTGCATCCCCATGCCCAGCCGATCGTGGACCTGCGCACGGGTGCGCCCCTGGGGATGGAACTGCTGTTCCGCACCCGTGCGGCCGTGCTCAGCAACGTGAGCCCCCAGCTCTGCATCAACGTGGCCGAATCGGCGGGACTGATCGATTCGATCGGCTTCGCCATGCTGCGCGGGGCGTGCCAGCTGCTGAAGGAGCCGGCGATCGCCGCCAGCAACCTGGTGATCAACGTGAACCTGTCGGTGCACCAGCTGTTGCGGGAGGACTTCCCCGATGAGGTGGCCCAGCTGTTGGCGGCGGAGGGGGTGGAGGCCCGGCGCCTCTGCCTGGAGATCACTGAGAGCCGCTGGCTGGATCCCGACGGCCCCTCCTGCCAGATGCTGCAGCGGCTGGTGGATCAGGGCTTCTCCCTGGCCCTCGACGACTTCGGCACCGGGTATGCCTCGCTGGTGCTGCTGCGCAGCGCGCCGTTCCACCAGGTGAAGGTGGACAAGACCTTCGTGCAGGAGCTGGAGAACTCGGGTGAGGCCCTGGCCCTCTGTCGCGCCATGCTCGACATGGCCAAGGCCTATGGGATCCAGGTGACGGCCGAGGGGGTGGAAACCGAGGAGCAGCGCCAGATCCTCGAGGCCCTGGGCTACATCCGCGCCCAGGGCTACCTCTTCTCCAGGCCCGTCCCCCTGGAGGACACATCGGGGCGGTTGCTGCAGCTGCAACGCGAAGCCCGCCGCAACGCCCAGTCTTCCCCCTAGGTGCCGGCCGCGCCGAATGGGTCCTTACGCTCAGCTCACGACGGCAGGCCCATGGGCAGCAGTTTCGGCAACCTGTTCCGCATCACCAGCTTCGGTGAATCCCACGGCGGTGGCGTGGGCGTGATCGTGGATGGCTGCCCGCCGCGGCTGGAGCTGGATCTGGAGGCGATCCAGGCCGATCTCGACCGGCGCAAGCCTGGGCAGAGCAGGATCACCACCCCCCGCAAGGAGGACGACCGGGTGGAGATCCTCAGCGGCCTGCTCGAAGGGGTCACCCTCGGCACGCCGATCGCCATGGTGGTGCGCAACAGGGACCAGCGCCCCCAGGACTACCAGGAGATGCAGGTGGCCTTCCGGCCCTCCCACGCCGACGCCACCTATCAGGCCAAATACGGCATCCAGGCCCGCAGCGGCGGCGGCCGCGCCTCAGCCCGGGAAACCATCGGCCGGGTGGCCGCCGGTGCCATCGCCAAGCAGCTGCTGGCCAAGGCCCACGGCACCGAGGTGCTGGCCTGGGTGAGGCGCATTCACACGATCGAAGCCGAGATCGACCCGGCCGCCGTGACGCTGGAGGCGATCGAGAGCACCATCGTGCGCTGTCCCGATGCCGCCGTGGCCGAGCGGATGATCGAGCGGATCGTGCGATCGGCCGCGAGGGCGATTCCTGCGGCGGTGTGATCGAGTGCGTGGTGCGGCGGCCACCGGTGGGGCTGGGCATGCCCGTGTTCGACAAGTTGGAGGCCGACCTGGCCAAGGCGGTGATGTCGCTGCCGGCCACCAAGGGCTTTGAGATCGGCTCCGGCTTTGGCGGCACCCTGCTGAGGGGCAGCGAGCACAACGACGCCTTCCTGCCCACGGCCGACGGCAGTCTCCACACCGCCACCAACAACTCCGGCGGCATTCAGGGCGGCATCAGCAACGGCGAGGACATCGTGATCCGGGTGGCGTTCAAGCCCACCGCCACAATCCGCAAGGAGCAGCAGACAATCAACGCCGCCGGCGAGGCCACCACCCTGGCCGCCAAGGGGCGCCACGACCCCTGCGTGCTGCCGCGGGCCGTGCCGATGGTGGAGGCGATGGTGGCCCTGGTGCTGGCCGATCACCTGCTGCGCCAGCGGGGGCAGTGCAGCCTCTGGTGAGAGGTGGGCGGCCCGGCCCTGGGGTTCCTGTCGATCGGAGGCAACTTGGGCTCTCTCTACACTCCCCCCATGCCCGACTTCAGCCTGCGACGGCGCCGCCTGCTTGGTGCGGCGGCCATGGCCACCGCGGCAGGGGCCCTGGCCTCCTGCCGCATCCGCCGGGTGGAAGAGGGGAAGGCCGGGTCGGCCCTGCCCCTGGTGCGCTGGCGCATGGCCACCAGCTGGCCCCACTCCCTCGACACGATCTTCGGCGGGGCGGAGACAATCAGCCGCCGGGTGAAGGAGATGAGCGACGGCCGTTTCCTCATCCAGCCCTTCGCCGCAGGGGAGCTGGTGCCAGGCCTGGAGGTGCTGGAGGCGGTGCAGAACGGCTCGGTGGAATACGGTCACACCGCCAGCTACTACTACCTCGGCAAAAATCCCGCCCTGGCCTTCGGCACCGCCGTGCCCTTCGGCCTCACGGCCCAGCAGCAGAACGCCTGGCTCTATGAGGGCGGCGGCCAGGATGCCAT
>JBJTWP010000106.1:0-6052 GCA_046081805.1 Cyanobacteriota bacterium | reverse complement strand
GATTTCACGAGCATGGAGGCGGCCGGCGAGGCGGTGCGTCAGGTGACCGCCTCCGGCTTGCTGCCCGCCGGCATGGAAATGATGGACCGTCTCACCATCGAGGCGGTGGATGACTACTTCGGGGTGGATGAGTACCCCCGCGATGCGGCGGCGCTGCTGCTGATCGAGCTCGATGGCCAGGAGCGGGAGGTGGTGGCAGCGGTGGAGCTGGCCACCCGCCTGTGCCAGGCGGCGGGGGCCCGCACCGTGCGCCAGGCCACCGATGCGGCGGAGCGGGCGCTGCTGTGGAAGGGCCGCAAGTCGGCGATTTCGGCCCTGGGGCGCCGCTTCCCCAGCTACTACCTGCAGGACGGCGTGGTGCCCCGCAGCGCCCTGCCGCGGGTGCTGGCGGCGATCGAGCAGCTGAGTGAGCGCCATGGCCTGCCGGTGGCCAACGTGTTCCACGCCGGCGACGGCAACCTGCACCCGCTGATCCTCTACCGCGACGGTGAGCCGGGCATCCGCGAGCGGGTGAAGCAGCTGGGCGCTGAGATCCTGCGGCTCTGTGTTGAGGCTGGCGGCAGCATCACCGGCGAGCACGGGGTGGGCAGCGACAAGCGCTGCTACCTCGACTGGATGTACGGGCCGGATGATCTGGCCACCCAGCAGCTGCTGCGACGGGCGCTTGACCCCGAAGGCCTCGCCAACCCCGGCAAGCTGTTCCCCACGCCGCGCAGCTGCGCCGAATCGGCACGGCGCATTCAGGTGCTCAGGGCCGAAGGAGTCAGGCTTCCCCAGGAGGTGGTGGTGCTGTAGGCCAGGGGGGCTGGGCCCGGGCCTGCCGGGGGCCGTTCCCGAGAGTGTCAGTCGTCGAGATTGAGCAGGCGGATGCCCGGGCCTGCTCCCTGCAGGGTGGCGACCTCCTCCATCAGCAGCTGGATCACCTCGTGACTCACCTCAGGGTGGGCTTTCATGGCGGCCACGATCCGCTGCACGTCATCGCTGGTGAGTCCGCCCTGCAGCGCCCGCCCATGGATCTCGGCCCGGGCTCGCTCCAAGGCGCTCTGCTGTTCGGGGGTGAGGGCGCTGGCGCCGGGACGGTTGATCTCCATCGGCGCTCCCGCCAGGGTGATGGAGGGCACCCTTGGCAGCCCCTGAGCTGGCGTCACCGAACTGCTCACCGCCAGCGGTCGGCTCACCGCCAGTGGTCGTCCTCCTCGCTGTCGGCCGGCGGCCAGGCCAGGTTCACCACCACGGGCGCATGGTCGCTGGGCTGGACATGGCCCCTCGGGCCCCGATCAATCACGCAGCCGGTGGCACAGCCCGCCAGCTCCTCGCTCAGATAGATGTGGTCGATGCGCCAGCCCCGGTCGTTCTCCCAGGCCCCGCTGCGGTAGTCCCACCAGCTCCAGTGCCCCGCCTCCTGCTCGAACAGGCGGAAGGCATCCACCATGCGGTCCCCCAGCAGCTCGCGCAGGGCCTGTCGTTCGTGCTCACTGGCCATGATCCGACCCCGGAGCCTGGCGGGGTCCGGCAGGTCCCGGTCCTCCAGGCCGATGTTGAAGTCGCCCACCATGCAGAGCGGGTCGCCCTGCTCCTCCTGGGCTGCCAGATAGCGCCGGAGGCAGGCCAGCCATTTCAGCTTGTAGGCGTACTTGTCGCTGCTCAGGGAGCTGCCGTTGGGCACGTAGAGGTTGAGCACCCGTACGCCCTCCACCAGGGCGCTGATCAGCCGCTTCTGCTGGCCCAGTCCAGGGGCGTCGGGGTCGCCGGGCAGCAGTGCCTCCAGGCCGATCTGCACGTCATCGAGCGGCAGGCGGCTGAGCAGGGCGACGCCGTTGTAGGCCTTCTGCCCGCTGATCGCCGTGCCATAGCCCAGGGCCTGGAAGGCTCCGTGGGGGAACAGGGCATCGGCCACCTTGGTTTCCTGGAGGCAGAGCACCTCGGGCCGCTCCCGCTCCAGCCAGGCCACCACCTGATCCAGGCGCAGGCGCACCGAGTTGACATTCCAGGTGGCGACGCGCATCGGCGCTCAGGGCAGGGCAAACCCCATAGCATGAACCAGCCGGTTGGTGTTCTGATCCGGATCCCCGCTGTTCGCCATGGCCCTCCCCAAGCTGTCGCTCTCCACAGCCCTGCTGGCGCTCTCGCTGCTGGCCCAGCCCGCCCAGGCCCAGCAACAGGGCTACGGCCAAACCTTCGGCAGTGGCCAACAGGAGCGTGAACTCAACTACGGCTCCGGTCCCAGCCGCGGCGGCGGCATCCTGGACAGTGCCAACCCGATCGATCTGATGAACAGGATCCGTCGTGGAACGGCCATGGACGACGCCACCACCCCCGGCGATGCCGTGGATGCGGCCCTCATGGATTTCCACGCTCAGCAGAATCCGGCTCCGCTGACCCAGGGCTCGATTCCGCTGAAGCCGGCCCCGTAGGCCGACCCTCCAGGCTCGCCATCCCCCACGCCGCCGCCAGCTGATCCAGCTGGGGCTTCAGGGCAGGGCCGCTGAGTTCGCGGGCCTGGGCCAACGTGGTCTGGGCTGCGGCTGTCTGTCCAGCTTCCTGCTGCAGCAGAGCCCGGGCCAGCAGCGGCCTTGGATCCCGGGGAAAGGCGGTCGCCAGCTCCATCAACGTGGTCTCGGCCTGGCCTCGCTGGCCCTGCTTCTGCTGCAGGTTGGCCAGCAACAGCCCAAGGGGCAGGGCCTGGGGCTGCAGTTTCGGCTTCTGAGCCCGGGCCAGGGCGGTCTTGACGTTGTGCTGGGCCTGGGAGCCACGGCCCGTTTCGAACTGCAGCAGGGCCAGCAGCTGCAGGGCTTCGATCCGGTCGGGATGCAGGGCCAGCAGCTGGCGCAGTTCCCGCTCGGCCCCTTGCCGATCCCCCTGCTCGCGGCGCAGATCGGCCAGCAGCCGCCGCAGGCTCCAGCGTTCCGGCTGGCGATCCGCCAGGGCCTCCAGCAGGCGGCTGGCCTCCGCCTTGCGGTTCAGCGCCACCAGCAGCTCCAGCAGGCGCTGCTGTTCGGCGGGGCTGGCCTCACCCCGCTGCGCCAGCGGCAGCAGGTCGTTCACCTGGCGCTCCAGCGTGCTCTGGGTGCCGCTGACCTCGCCCCGTTGCCACTGCCCCAACCGCCACCCGATCCCCACGGCCGCCAGGACGGCCGCCGCTCCTGCCAGGCCTAGCCGGTGGCCGGAGCGGCGGGGGGCGGCAGGCATCGGTGAGGGCGCGTCGGAGGTCCAGTCTGCTGCCCTGGGCCCACTACATTGACTTCGGCCAGGCGGGCCGCCCTCCACCCGAAGCGATGCGTCAGCACCCCATCTCCCCGGTCACCGAGCCGATGCAGTACCGGGCCATCGGTGTTGTGCGCGGCGTCTACGAGCCCACCGATGCCGAGCAGATCACCCGTGGTCGCCTGCGCTGCGAGGACGGCACCGACATCGAAGCGGTGGTGCTTGGCCGCTTGCTGACCCTGATGCGCCGCCATCTGGACCTGGCGGTGCCCCATCTCTGGGTCGTCTATCCCCGCTCCCGCGAGGATCAAACCCTCCACCTGCAGCTGGTGGGGGTGTGGGAGCCCAGCACCCTCGATCCCGAGGCCGACCACGGCGATGGCCTGCCGGAGGGTGACGGCTACTTCTCCATCCGTGGCGAGCTGATCTACACCCGCCCCGAAACCGCCGATCTGGTTGTGAAGGTGCGGCAGATGCCCCGGTCGGATGGCAGCAAGCCCCTGCCGTTCAAGCTGCAGCTCAAGGGGGAGATCCCCCTGGAGCACCTGCGCCATTTCGTGGCCCTCGACCTGCGCCGCCAGGCTCAGCAGCTGCAGCTGGAGCGCGTTGAGGTGATCGGTCCGCTGGCCCAGCGCGGCAGCCGGGGCGGCAAGAAGACCGGCCGCAAACCCGGCGGCAACGCCGCTCGCCGTTCCGCAGGCCCGGGTCAGGGCCAGGGCAAGGGTCAGGGTCAGGGGGGGCATCGCGGCGCCGTGATCCGTCCCGCCCGTTGAGCCACCAGGGTTGGGGAGAATGGCCATGAATCGAGCCAGGCGGCCATGAACCAGCCCCTCGCCGCCGGCCTGGCCGTCGCCCTGGTGAGCCTGCTGGCGGTGGTGGGGCCCACCCTGGGGCTCTCGCCCTGGTGGATCAGCCTGATCGCCGCCCTGGGCCTGGGCAGCCTCACCCTGGATGCGGCGCGCTTCGGGGGGCGCGGTGGCCACCTCCTGGCCGAAGCCCTGCCCGGCGGCGAGGCTCGACTGCGGCGGATTGCCATCCATGAGGCCGGCCATGTGCTGCTCGCCGGCGAGGAGGGGATGGCGGTGCAGGAGGTGTTGGTGGGCAGCCTGGCCTGCCTGCGGGCCGGCCTGAACACCCATGGCAGCACCAGGCTGGAGCCACCACACCATGCCAAGCTCCCGGCTGAGGAGCTGCGCCGCTGGAGCCGGGTGCTCCAGGCCGGCATCGCGGCCGAAACCCTGATCTACGGCGAGAGCCTCGGCGGTGTCGACGACCGCAGCCTGCTGGGTCGGCTCTGGGGTCTGTCGGGGTATGACGTGGAGACCGCCCAGCGGGAGCAGCGCCGGGCTCGCCGCGAGGTGGAGCAGTGGCTGCGTCAGCATCGCCTGCAGCTGGAGCGGCAGGCGGACGCTCTCCTGGCGCAGGCTCCGCGCCTGGGCCGCCCCACCACCCCGACCCCGCCATGACCCTGGCGGTGCTGGATGCCCCCAGCGGGCTGGCCGGCAACATGCTGCTGGCGGCCCTGCTGGATCTGGGGGTACCCGAAGCCGTCGTGCTGGAGCCCCTGGCCGGCCTGGGACTTGGCGACGACTATCGCCTGGTGATCGAGGAGCGCCGCAGCGCCGGGCTGCGGGGCCTCCATCTCGCGGTGCAGGTGCTGGTGCGGCAGCCGCCGCATCGTCACTGGGGGGTGCTGAAGGACCAGCTGGAGCGGGTCCCCTGGCCCCAGCCCCTGAGGGAGCGGGTGTTGGCGGTGTTCGGCCTGCTGGCCGAGGCAGAAGCGGCCGTGCATGGCCAGGCCCCCGACCAGGTGCACTTCCATGAGGTGGGAGCCATCGATGCCCTGGTGGATGTGGTGGGGGTGTGCGCCGGACTGCTGCATCTGGGGGTGGAGACCCTGGTGTGCAGCCCGCCGCCGGCAGGTCATGGCTGCGTCTCCACGGCCCATGGGGTGCTGCCCCTGCCGGCGCCGGCCGTGCTGGAGATCGCCCGTCGCCACGCGATTCCCCTGGCTTCCAGCCAGGGCTTCCCCCCCGGAGAACTCACCACCCCCACCGGCCTGGCGTTGGCGGCCTGCTGGGCGGATCGCTTCGCGGCGGCTCCGGCATTTGTGCCAGCGGCCATCGGGGTGGGTCTGGGAAGCCGGTCGCTGGATCGCCCCAACCTGCTGCGGCTCTGTCTGGCGGCCCCCCACTCCCAGGGGCTGGAGGGGCCGGACCCGCAGCGCCCTGGCCTGCCGCAGCCCCCAGCCCTGGAGACCGTGCTGCTGCAGCAGGCCCAGATCGACGACGCCTCAGCCGAGGATCTGGCCTTTCTCGCCGAGCAGCTGCGCCAGGCCGGCGCCCTGGAGGTGTTCTGCCAGTCGGTCGCGATGAAGAAGGGTCGCCCGGGCACCCTGCTCAGCGTGGTGGCCGCACCTCACTGCGCCGAGGCGCTGCGGGCGGTGTGGTGGCACCAGGGCACGAGCCTGGGGGTGCGGGAGCAGCTGCAGCAGCGCTGGGCCCTGCCCCGCCGTAGCCGCAGCCTGGAGACCCCGCTGGGTCCGGTGCGGATCAAGGAAACCCAACGGCCCGATGGCCGCTGGAGCGCCAAGCCGGAACACGATGATCTGGTGGCCCTGGCCCACCGTCACAATCGGGCCATTGCCGAGGTGCGCGAGCTGGTGATGCGGGCATGGCAACCATGAAAGCCGGGGGCACCCCGCTGGGGCAGCGCCTGGCCCGGATCTGGGGGCGCCTGGGGCCGCCCCTGGCCCGGCGCCTGGAGGGCCTGCCGCCGCTGCCCGGTGGACCGCGGCCCTGGGTGGCGCTGCTCAGCTTCGGCTTCCTGCTGGCGGCCCTGCTGGGCA
>JBJTWP010000105.1:0-2865 GCA_046081805.1 Cyanobacteriota bacterium | reverse complement strand
CCCGGCCTGGTGGTGGTGCTGCTCAACCCCAACCGGCCGCGGGATCGCTCCCACTACGAGCACTTCGCCCACAGCCACGACGTCTTCTACCGCGACGTGGAGGCCACCAGCGTGACGCCGTTTTCCGAGCGGGCCCTGGAGCGCGGGCTTCCCGCCATCACCGTGGCTCTGGCCCGCCACCTCTGCGATGGCCTCACCCACGCTCGTTCAGCCGGCGATCTGCAGGCCCTAGCCGCTGCACGTCAGCCCGTGGCAGCAGCCCTGCAGCAGCGGGTGGCTTCTTCGCTGGTCCACCACCCCGATCCCGATGGGCATGCCAGCTGGGTGGCGGAGCGGGTGAAGGCGATCATCGACGACTGGTGCGCCATTGCCGAGCGCCGGGGCCGCATGGAATACGGCCGCGAAGAGGGCGATCTGCCGCCGCTGCTGCGCACGCCGCTTGATCCGGAATTGTTGGAACTTGACGACGATCGCGAGAAGCAGTTCAAAGCCAACCGCAGCCTGCGGGATGTAGAGCCCTCGGCGCTGCTGCTCAAAGACCGCTACCAGAGCACCACCCGAGGTTGACGTCATGACTGCATCGCGAGGCACGAGCAACCATCCCGTCGGCGAAGTCCGCCACGGCCAACTGATCACCACCTATGGGCCCGGCGCCATGGTCGATCTCCCTGATCGCTCCGTGGTGGTGGGCGGTCTCAACCTCTGGCATTACAGCCGCGACGACGACAGTTGCTTCATCGATGAACGCCGGCTGATCGCCAAGCTGCGCAATCTGCTCAACGTGGGCACCCTCCAGCTCAAGCGCCCGCCCAGCGAAGACGACAACTACGCCCAGAAGTTCAGAAGCAGCAGCGGGATTCGCTCCCCCCAGTTCCCCCTGTGGTTCGTGGCCCAACCCAGAGAACCCATCTATCACGACGAAGCTGGTAAGCGCTTCCGCACCCGTCCTCTCATCCATCAGGACCGACTGGTCGATGAGAAGTACCCCTGGAAGGAGCCCGGTGGCAAGATCCAGAAACTGGATGTGGTGCCAGTGCGCTTTGTGCAGTGCTGCGCCAATGGGCACCTGAGCGATATCGACTGGGATCGCTTCGCCCACGAGGGCGCCAGAAGTCGCTGCCAGGAAGACCTCTGGCTCGATGAGGCCGGCGCCGGCAACGACTTCAACGAGATCTATGTGCGCTGCCCGCAGTGCGGCAAGCGCCAGGCCCTGGCCAGCACCAAGGGGGAAAACGGCGCCTCGCTGCTCGGATCCTGCCGTGGCCATCGCCCCTGGCTGGGCAACTTCAGCGACGACGCCCTGGCCTGCACCGACGAGAACGACAAGCCCCGCACCAACCGCCTACTGGTGCGATCAGCCAGCAACGCTTACTTCCCGGAGATGGTGGGCGCCATCTCCATCCCCGAAGCGGAAGACTCCCTGCGCCAGCACCTGATCACCCACCTGAGTTTCTTTGAAAAGGTGGACGACGAGAGCGACCTCAAGGCTGCCCTCAAGTTCATGCCGGAAAAGGTGGCGGCCCGTCTGCGTGATCGGGATCTTGGCGATGTGATGACTGTGCTCTCCGCCGTGCGTGGCAGCAACAGCGATTCACGCATCGAGAAGCAACCACCGCTCAAGCTCCAGGAGATCAAGGCGCTGTATGCCCCAGCCGGCGCCCTGGGGTCACCCGCGCCGGAGAGCACCTTCCACGCGGAGATCATGCCGCTCACCGGCAAGCCGAGCTGGTTCAGCGAACGCTTCGACCGCGTTCTGAAGGTGCACCGACTGCGGGAGGTGATGGCCCTGATTGGCTTCACCAGACTGGAGCCGATCGTGAAGGGTGTCGACGGCGACCCCATCGATCAGCTCGATATCGGCACCAAGCGAGCAGACATCAACAGCAAAGAACTCGATTGGGTTCCTGCAATTGAAAACTTCGGTGAGGGCATCTTCCTTGGGGTGAGTGCCACTGCGCTGCAGGAGTGGCGTCAGCGTGACGGCGTGCAGCAGCACTGCTCCAAACATCGAGAAGCCTGCAAGCTGTGGAGCCGTGATCACGGCCTCAAGGCCAATGAATACGAATGGCCGGGGGATGCCTATCTGATGCTGCACAGCCTCTCCCACCTGCTGATCACCACGGCCGCCCTGGAGTGCGGCTATGGCGCTTCTGCCATCAAGGAGCGGATCTACAGCTTCCCTGGTGAGTATCAGGGCTACGGAATGCTGCTCTACACCAGTGGCAGCGGTTCAGAAGGCACCCTTGGCGGTCTGGTGTCGCTGGCCGATCGCATCGAGCAGCTGGTGGCCGACGCCCTGGAGCAGGGCCGGCTCTGCTCCAACGATCCCTTCTGCTCGATGCACGACCCTGAGAATGGGCTGGAGAAGCGCTACAGCCATGGTGCCGCTTGCCACGGCTGCCTGCTGATCGCCGAAACCAGCTGTGAGCAGCGCAACCAATTCCTCGATCGCGCCTTCGTGGTCCCCACGTTGGATGTGGCGGACGCCGCCTTCTTCCCCGCCGAGCTGCCATGAGCCAGCCCCTGCTGGCCCTCTCCAGCGGCGAACTGCAGCGCCTGGCCGCCTGCCTGCGGTCCCAGCCCGCACCCCCTGGCGACGCATCCCTCAGCCAGCACCAGATCGCCAGTGAGCGGCCCGACCTACGGCAGGCCCTGCTCGCCTGGCTGGAGGGGTGGTGCCGGCGCGGGGGCTGCAACGCCAGCCTCGAGCTGACGATCAACCTGCTGCTAGAGCAACGCCACAACCAGGGCAGTGGCCAGGCCGAGCTGGTCTGGTCGGGGCCCCAGGGGGGAGCCGGCGACATCACCCGGGATCAGGCGGTGTTGATCCGCGAGATGGTGGAGCGCAGCCGGCAGAGGCTTCTG
>JBJTWP010000104.1:0-6270 GCA_046081805.1 Cyanobacteriota bacterium | reverse complement strand
CCCTCATCCACCGCCACGGGCGTGAGGTTGATCCGGTCGGTCACATCGCCCACCGCGTAGATGCCGGGCACGTTGGTGCGCTGGTCGCCGTCCACGGGGATGCGGTGGCCATCCACCGCCACGCCGGCGGCCTCAAGGTTGAGGCCCTGCAGGAAGGGGCGGCGCCCGGTGGCCAGCAGCACGCCGCCGCAGGCGATCGCCTCGCCGCTCTGGGTGGTGACGGTGAGATCGCCGGGGGCGCAGTCGCCACTGATGGCGGCGGGGGAATGGGCGAAGCGCAGCTCGATGCCGGCCGCCTCCATCCCCTCCTGCACCGCCTTGCACGCTTCCCGATCAAAGCCGCGCAGCAGGTGGTCGCCGCGCACCAGCTGGGTCACCTGCACGCCCAGACCGTTGAGGATGCAGGCGAATTCGCAGGCAATGAAGCCCGCGCCCACCACCACCACCGCCTCCGGCAGCGACTCCAGCAGGAACATGTCGTCGCTCACCCAGCCCAGCTCGGCGCCGGGGATGGCGGGGCGATGGGGCCGACCGCCCACGGCGATCAGAATCCGCTCGCCGCGCAGCTCGCGGCTGCCGCCATCGGCGCCGGTCACCTCCACGCTGTCGGGGCCGCTGAAGCGCCCCCAGCCCCGCAGCAGTTCCACGCCGGCCTTCTCCAGGAAGCCGATGTGCAGGGCGTTGAGCCGGTCCACCTCGGCGCGCACGTTGGCCAGCAGGGTGGCGGCATCGCAGCGCACCTCGCCCACGCTCCAGCCGTAGCTGGCGGCATCGGCGAGCAGGTGGTGGTAGGCCGCGCCATACACCAGCAGCTTCTTGGGCACGCAGCCGCGGATGACGCAGGTGCCGCCCACCTTGTCGCCCTCAACAATCGCCACCCGGGCGCCGTGGCTGGCCGCCCGCTTGGCGGCGGCCAGGCCACCGGAGCCGGCGCCGAGCACGATCAGATCGAGGTGGTCGCTCATGACGTCAGGGGGATTCAGCACAGCGTCTCATCCCTTCCCCGATGGTGCCGCTGGCATCGGCCTGGGGGTGGAAGGGGGTGTGGCAGCCCTGCTGGGAAGGCGTCGATCGCGCTGAACGCTGTGCTGCCTCCCACCCCTCAGCCTTCCGTAGGCGAGGCGGCAAACAGGGTCACACAGTCCTGCACCACAAGGCTGTGGTCGGCCTGGCTGTCGACCCGAAACCGTGCCCAGGTCGCCATCGGTTCCGGGCTGAGGGTTCGCAGCGGCCAGTCGAGACGTTGGCCGCCATAGGTGAGCCCCACACAGGTGAGGCTGGCGTCGTCGCCCAGCAGGCTCCAGAGCACGGAGATCCTGCTGCGCTCGTAGGTGGCTGAGCCCAGCTGCTCGGGACAATCTGCAATCGAACCTGGCTGCAGGCTGAGCTGCAGGCTCCGCTCCCAGCTCAGGAAGGTGCCGTTGTGGGTGGGATAGAACCAGCAGGTGGCATTGCTCAGCTCACTCAGCGCCACGCGATCCAGGCACTGCAGGCTGGTGGGATCCTCCGGATCGCCGCGGTAGACCCCGAGCCAGTGGTGCTGGGGCTCGATCCGCACCACCAGGGCGTCGCAGAGCAGCTGAGTGCCATCGCTGCTGCGGCGTTGCTCACCGGTGAGGCGGCCATCGACGGGCAGCTGGCGCAGGTCGGCATGGTCAGCACCTCGGCTGAAGATCCGCAGGGCGAATCCGGTGGAGGGCCCTGCGGACTGGGCCACCGCCAGGTTCTCCAGAGAGGTGGTGGCTTGAGGCAACAGTGGGGCCGGCGCCACCACAAAGATCATCGGGGAAGTCATGGCAACGGCCTTGGAGTCAGGGCAACAGCCTTGGAGGGAAGCCAGTGACGGGCCGGGCTTCCTGCATCACCCTGCTGCATCGCCCTGATTGACGCCACAAGGCCCCCGTATTCAGCTGCGGGTGCTGGGGTTGACGGGCACCGGCACGGCCCGCAGCTCGCCAGCGCCCCGCGAGCGGACATCTGCCTCAGAGACCGCAACGGTGCTCAGCTCGTCGAGCAACGCTGGGACGATGCCGGCATCGAAGGAGAAGCGGCCGGGGCCGTTGAACAGCAGGGCGAGGGCGCCGCCGAGATAGAGGAGCACCAGTTCCAGCACGTAGATGTTGAAGCCGGCGGTGGAGATGTGCTGATAGGCCGCCACGGTCATCGTGCCGCTCAAGGCGAGGGCCCCCAGGGGTGTGAGCAGGCCCAGGATCACCAGCCAGCTGCCGATCAGTTCTGAGAAGCCGGCGGCGTAGGCGAAGAACAGCGGGAAGGGCAGGTGCAGCGAGGCCACATAGGTATTGGCGAACTGCTGGGGATCGGCCAGCTTCTCCTGGCCGTGGTGAATCATCAGCCCGCCGATGCTGAGCCGCAGCAGCAACAGACCGAAGGAGGCCAGGCGGCCCGGACGCTGCAGATAGGCCCGAACCGCGGGAGCCACCGCTGCGAGGCGGGCTGCCGGGGCAGACCTGGAGGGGGTCATCCCCACAGCGACGAACCAGAGCGCAAAGCAGGCAGCCATGAAGCTGCCGAGCAGCTCGAGCAGGGTGGAGGTGGACATGGAAAGGAAGTGCTTTCAGAAATCATGGCAAGCTTCATTAAGGAACGTGAAGCAGCGCTGCAACGGGTCCGCCCTGCCAGGGCAGTCAAGCTGGGCGGTGGCTCAGGGCCAATGGCCTCGCGAAACCCCCGCCGAACCGCCAGAATGTAACAATACCGTTACAAAGCGATGGCCGCTGGCGAGCAGTTTTTTGAGCGCCTCAGCCCCGGGGTGATCACCCAGGCCGAGCTCGACTGGCTGCTGCGCCAGAAGGATCGCATCACCTTGAACGCCTGGATCGAACCGGTGGGACGGCGGCGCAGATCATCCCTGCCCCGAACCGCCTGACGGCGCGGCCGATCGAGGCTGGGAAGGGCCGGCAGCACCACGACTTGACAGCAGCATGAAACGCTCCATCCCCTTGCAACTGTCTCGCAGCCTGCTGGATGCCGCAGGAGTTTCAGCCTCCCTGCATAATCTTGAGAGAATTCCCCCTCGGAACAGGCTGCTCATTGTCAGCAATCACCGCAGCCTGCTTGATGCTCCCCTGCTGATGATGGCGATCAGCCGTCCCGTGCGATTCGTCTGTCACTATTACATGAGTCAAGTGCCATTTCTGCAGCAAGCGATTTCGCTGATGGGCGCCTTTCCGCTTGAGGCTGATCCCCGAAGACAGTCGTTGTTCTTCCAGCAGTCAGCCATTTTTTTGCAATCCAATCAGGTGGTAGGCGTGTTTCCTGAGGGCGCGGATCCGATGGTGAAAGTTAACGATCCCCATCAGCTCAGCCCGTTTCATAGGGGGTTTGCCCATCTTGCCCTGAGGGTGCCTGTGGATAACCTGGCTATCCTGCCCATTGCCATTGTTTCAAGGGAGGAAAAGCGGGGAAAGCTTGCTCCGCTGGATTGGTTTCGGCGGTTCGATCCATCGGAAGCACTATTTCAGAGTGGTGGCTGGCACTCTGCAGTCCTCTATCGACATGTTGATGTCCTCTTTGGCTATCCTCTGCTGATCGATGAGGGCTTGAGGGCTCGTTATCGTGGCAGCAGTGGTGCCACTGCAGTCAAAGAGATTACCCAGACTTGTTGGAACCAGATTGCTGGACTATTGGCCAGTTGATGCTGATGAGCGCTCCCAAATCATGATCACCACCTCCAAGCATCTCAGGTTCATCGCTCACACATCGGCAACACCGTCCCGGCCGCTGTTTGTCTTCTTGCCAGGCATGGACGGCAGCGGTGCCTTGCTGCAACCCCAGATTGCCGGGCTCAGCTGTGGCTTTGACATTCGTTGCTTGTCCATTCCCCCAGACGACCTCACAGGATGGGACGAACTGACCGAGCAGGTCGCCGCCCTGATCAGGATGGAGCAGCAACGGCATCCTGGGCGCACGACCACCGTTTGTGGCGAATCGTTTGGTGGTTGTTTGGCGTTAAGGCTGATCACGCGCTTTCCGAACCTGTGTCATCAGTTGATTCTGGTCAATCCCGCCTCATCAGCGCAGCGTCAACCATGGATCAGTGCCTGTAGTTCTTTAACTCAGCTATTGCCGGCACCACTCTACCATCTCACCACCCTCAGTGTGTGCAATCTTCTGATTGCATCTGATCGGGTCAGCTGGCCAACACGGCAACAGCTGCTGGCTGCGATGCAGGCTGTCAGACCCCAAAGCGCTGCCTGGAGATTGGCATTGCTCAGACAGTTTCGCCTGGAGGATCTTTCCCTTGATCGCGTTCGTCAGCCTGTCCTGATCCTGGCCTCAGGGGCGGATCGACTCCTCCCTTCCCAGGGTGAGGCGGAGCGATTGACACGCCATCTTCCAAACGCCACAACCGTTCTGCTTCCGGACAGTGGGCATGCCTGCCTCTTGGAGAGTCAACTCAACTTGTCTGCCATCCTGAAGTCGCAGGATCTTGGTTCTCACCTGTTGCCGTCCCCACTGCCGATGGGCGCGTCAGCCCGGCGGATCGCCGCAGCCAGCTAGGCCTGACCAGCAGAATCGCCCCATCTGCTCACCCCTCCAGCCCCGCCACCTGTGAGCCTCCATGAGCTGGATCAGGCCCTCATCGCCCAGATCATCGTGGCCTGGGCCGGTGAGGGCGGGGAAGAGCCCCGGCTGGGGTGGTGGCAGACGGATCTGGTGTCGGAGTTCGGCGGAGAAGATCTGCTCAGGCGGCTCCTGCCCTGACCTGGCCCTGGGCGATGCTTCAGGCGGTGCGGGAGGCTGCTCGCCGCAAGGACGCGGAGCTGTGGGGCAAAGCCAGTGATCCCGACCAGCTGGTGACCCTCTATCGCTTCGGGTTCGAGCTGGATGAGCAGATTGAGGAACGGCTTCAGGCCCACAGGCGCAGTGGTCTCCCCCCTGGGGAAGCCCTGCCGGGCCTGAGGGAGGTTCTTGGGGCCACGCTTCACCAACCCTGGGACACGCGGCTTCGTTCCAGGACTGGGTGGAGGCCCATGGGCCCGTGCAGGCTGAGCCGGTGCCCACGGCCGCCAGATCAAGGGGCCAACGCCGCTGGGCCTGGACCGCCGCGTGGCGCAGCTGATCGCAGGACTGGCCCCTCTGGCCGACAGCTACCCCCTGCCCCACTTCCGGCTGAAGCCATGGGCCAGGCGGCCCCCAGGAACCCAATCCCGCGGCCGAGGTAGGAAGACCGGCTCCATACCCGCGTGCTCAAGTGCACGCTGGAGCTCGCCAACTCGCGGATCTTCTGGACGGAGAGTGCCGCTGCGGAGCCCATGCAGGCGGAGGCCGCCTTTGAGGCGGGGTGCTTCGGCCATCGCAGCCTGTCGCGGTTGCGGGAGCTGCTCACCAACCTGCGGGCGCGCTACGGCGCGTTTCCTTCAGCGCTGCAGGTGCTGCATCGCTGGCAGCGGATGGGCGGCGACACCCAGAAGCTGATCTGCCATTGGCATCTCCAGCTCAGCGATCCGCTCTACCGCCAGTTCAGTGGAGCCTTCCTTCCGGACCGGTTGCTGCAGGGACAGCCCACGGTGAGCAAGCAGCAGGTGGTGACCTGGCTGGGGGATGCGGGTGGTGGTCGCTGGTCGGGCAGCACTCGGCTGCAGCTGGCCAGCAAGCTCCTGTCCACGGCGCACAGCGCGGGCCTGATCCAGGGCAAGCGTGATCCAAGGCCAATCGTGTTCCCCCTGGTGCCCGATGACGCGCTGACCTATCTGCTGCACCTGCTGCGGGAGGTGGACTTCGAGGGCACAGTGCTGGCGAACCCCTATCTCCGCTCGGTGGGCCTGGAGGGGAACCTGCTGAATGATCGCCTCAAGCGCCTGCCGGACCTGAGTTATGGCCGCCAGGGGGATCTGGTGGACATGGGCTGGAAGCACCGCGACCTGTTGGCATGGGCCGCCCACGCCGGGGTTGGCGGGGCTGAACAGCGGGAGCTGGCGGTGGCATGACAGGCACCCTTCCTCTGTTCAGCCAGGCGCATGAGGCCATTACGGCCCTGCGGCGCGATCTCATCGATCCGGAGGATGGCCCGCGCATCAGCACGATGCGCAACTACCGCTTCGCGATCGTTCAGTACAGCCCGGAACACGAGTACGCGATGCGCGCAGAGGTGCAGCGGCTGGTCTCTGAGCTGGAGGCCAAGGGCTGGTTTGTGCTCACCATCGACCTGCAGAAACTGCTGCTGGATCGCATCCGCTCCCAGCCGGACGACTGGTCCGAAAAGGTGATTGCCATGGAGACACGGATGGCGGAGCGGCAGCTGGATCG
>JBJTWP010000103.1:0-5591 GCA_046081805.1 Cyanobacteriota bacterium | reverse complement strand
AAGGAGGGCAAGAAGCTCTCCAAGCGCGATGGGGTCACCTCCATCAGCGATTTCCGCCGCATGGGCTACACCGCCGAAGCCCTGGCCAACTACATGACCCTGCTGGGCTGGTCGCCGCCGGAGGGCATGGGCGAGCGCTTCAGCCTCAGCCAGGCGGCTGATGTGTTCGGATTGGAGCGGGTGAACAAGGCCGGTGCCCGCTTCGACTGGGACAAGCTGAACTGGTTGAACGGCCAGGTGTTGCGGGAGCAAGGTGCCGCAGCCCTTCGCGACCAGCTGTTGCCCCTCTGGCAGGCCGCTGGCTTCGAGGTCGGCGGCGATGCGGCTTGGGAAACTGAGCTGAGCGAGCTGCTCAGCAGCTCGCTCACCCTGCTGGCCGATGGGGTGGAGCAAGCCAGGCCGTTCTTCAGCATGCCGACGCTCGATGGGGCTGCCGAGGCCCAGCTAGAGCTGGCTGGTGCCAAGGCAGGGCTGACCGCCCTCCTGGACGGGCTGGAGGACGGGGCCCTGTCAGCCCAGCAGGCCCAGGCCCTGCTCAGCGAGGCCGCCGCCAAGGCCGGGGTGAAGAAAGGCGTGATCATGAAAACGATGCGGGCTGCCCTGCTGGGGACCCTCCAGGGGCCCGACCTGCTCACCACCTGGCTGCTGCTGCACCGCCGCGGCCTGGATCACCCCCGGATCCAACGCTGTCTCTAGATCCCAGTCGCCCGCTGCGACGCCGGCCCCCATCGGGCAGCCCCCCTGCTGTGCACCGGTCCGTTCCATCGGGATGGGGCCCACGCAACCCAGGCACCTCAGTCGTCGTCTGAACCGTACAGGGGCTCCACCCGGATGCCGATGACGCTGGAGGGGCGCACTACCAGGTATTCCCCCTGCAGGTCGGCCATCGGCACGTTCACGAAGGCATCGCTGGCTGAAGCCGTCAGCACCCCCCCGTACCACTGCTGAAAGGCCTCCAGATTCGGGAAGTGGACCGACTCGGTCTGGCCACCGCTCATGTGCAGGTGGACGGCGTAGCGGCGGGGAATGCGAGGCATGACGCTCTGGCCCTTGCTCATGGTTGGGCTCAGGATGGCTCAGCCCTGCCCCTGCCGGCCACGCCGCCAGGGGTGGACGTGAGGGAGGTCGGGGCTGGCGGGGCTGTCCACGACCCCATCCCGTGCCAGCTCGCCAACCGGCAGACGAAGCCCTCCAGCCAAAGTGGGGGAGCTGACATGGACGAATGCGCGGAATGCGATAGAGTGTGTTAATTAACGCAGCGGTAATCGGCGATGGGAGGGACGTCTTTGAGGTCGTTGTCAGGCTTGCCATCCCCCATCCCGTCTGGCCATTCCCCGAGCAGCTCCGGCATCGGCAGGCTCTACCAGCGATTCAAACCAGCCCGGCCCAGTGCTGGCGGCGCCTGGGTCCAGGCCACCGGATTGGTGTTCGGGGTTTCCCTGCTACCCCTCCTGGCCAGCCAGGCGCCAGCCCACGCGAGTCCTGGATTGCCGCCCGGCAGTGTCAGCGCCAGGATCTCCCCATTGCCGGCGCTCGACACCCAGCGCGTCGAGCTGGTGGTTCCCCTCAACCGCACCACCCGGCTGGCGGATGTGCAGCGGTTGATGCCGAGCGCCCGCAGATTGATCCTCCACGGCGAAGCCTTCGCCCTGCTTGAGACCTGCGCCACCATGCAGGAGGCCAAGGAGCGGGCCCAACCGCTGCAGCGGACGTTGCCCTGGTCGCTTGAATTTCTGGTCTACGACGCCCCTGTCCCTCAGTCACCCGGGGGCTCTCGGGCATCCCGCCCTGCCCCGGCGAGCGGCTCCCCATCCCTGAGCCCCGAAGCAGACGAGCAGATGCTCGCCTCGGCCTCTGCACCCTCACCGGCCACTGCCCTGCCAGGGCCAGCGGCGGCACCGAACCAGGCCAATGCAACCCTGGGGGCTGGCCATGCGGCGGCCGGTTCCGAAGCCCAGCGCCAGCTCGATCCAGAAACCACCACCGCCCCCACCAGACCGCAGACCTCAGTTCAGACCAACGCTTCCCAATCCAGCGCTGATGGCACACGAGCCGCCACTGCCTCGCTGTCCCTGCCCATGCTGTCGGAGGCCGCTGCTCCATCAGCGTTGACCACGATTCCACATGCCTCGGTCAACACAGCCGACCAGGACGGCGGCCCAGCTGTCGTGGCACTGCCTTCAGTCCAGGCTGGGATCACTGTCGTCCCGCCGATCATCAGCGAATCGGCCCGGCCCTCCGGCCGCCAGCGCCAGGTGAGCGCTCGCAGTCCTGAGACGCGCAGTCCCGAGCGCACCGCTGCTGTCGTTGCAGTGGCGAGCCAGTTGTCGCGTCATGATCCCGGGACTCCCGCCACCGCGGTGATCAAGGCCAGCCCGATGTCAGGGCCAGTGGTGGACAGCCGCGAACAGGTGGCGGCCAAGCGGGATGCCATCCCAGGCGGGTCAGGGACATCCGAATCCCACATCACCGTCCGATCCGATCTCGATTATCTCACGGTTTTTGTCGATTCCGATGAGAAGCTGGCCGACCTGCGCAGACAGGTCAATGTCAGTGCCATGGTCTTCATCAATGGTCGCTGGCTTGTCCAGGTCGGCGTCTTTGGCCGGTCTCGCGTCGGGCAGCAATTGCTGACGGCCAGACTCGCTGAGCTGCAGCAGTTGGGTGTCAAGGGCGAGGTACTCAGATCTGGTCAGGGTACGGCGACACTGGCTTGAACAGCGGCCGATTCTTCACTCCACTGCCGCAGCGGCTCGGCGGCAGTTCCGACTGAGGATCCGCGGCTCAGGTCAATCCGGTCAGGGACCAGGCGCGCCAGGCCGCAGCCGGAACGAGCATTGGTTGAGTTGCACTAGAGTGGGATGGGACAGAATTGTCCATCACCGTCGGGGCCGCCCCAAGCTTGTCCACCATGAACGTTGCTCACGACCAGGGGACGCATCTGTCCGGTGGCCAGATTGGTCTCGACGCCAACAACCCGCAGGCGGTGGAAGGTTTCACGTGGTTGACGACAAATAGACAGGTTCTGGTGTTTCAAACCATCCAAGAAGCCCATTCGGCCAGCCCTCCACGTCTGGAAGCAACCTTTGAGAATGTCCTGACCGCTTACATCACACTTTCCAGAGTCGTCAATGCTGCATCCCTGGGTCGTCTGACTGAGGCCGATCTGGCCAAGCTGGAGTCAGACATCATCAGTGCGGGAGGTGTCATTGCGCCAGGCCTACGGTCGCAGGGCGAGAACTCTTTGGCGAGCTTCCGCGCCGCCACCTTCGGTCTGGTCAATCGACACTACAGCTCCGCCGTTGCTGCCTCAATCCGGGCTGCTCTCAATGCCCATCTCGCCAGCCTCAAGCTCGCAGATCTAGGGGAAGTATTCCAAGCGATCGCAGCTTTTCTGGAGCCGCTGATTCCCACCCCAGATCCATCAGCCTCACTTGAACTGTTCGACCAGTTTGATGGACGGCGACAGATTTTTGTTTTTGAGACAATTCGCGATGCCATTATTGCCAATCCTCCCAGGCGCGAAGCAACATTTGAGGCTGTAGTCGGTGCCTTCCAAGCCGAGATCATGCTTTTGGAAAGCGCGCAAGCTGGCTCATTTTCCACTGATCTTCTCAGCAGATTGGAGGCGTGCATCGCTGCAGCTGGTGGCAAATTGGCGCCTGATATCTATGCAGTGGGCGATCATTCAGTTTCTGCTTTTCATCAATCCACATTGCAGTTTCTTGAAGGCGCTCTGGCCACCGAGGTCTTTCCAGCTGTCCTTTCTTGTCTGAATGTCCGACTGCGCGGCTTTCAGGCGAAAGATCTGCATGCATTATTCGAGGCTGTCGAGAACTTCCTTGGGCCTCTTTTGCCCAGCTGCTGGGATACTCCTACGATGAAGGATTTCCGCAGCCTTGATCCACGCCGGCAGATCCTGGTCTTCCGCACTATTGAGTTGATGCTCAACAATGAGCTCCAAGCGGTTGACGACTCCATGTTCATCGCAGCTGTCAATGCCTTGGTGGCAGAGCGTTCCATTCTTGAAGCCGCTGGTCAGGGCATGCTTTCTGCTGAGCTTCTGGATAACTTCTGCGCATGCATCGACACCTGTGGTGGAATGCTTGCTAGTGGCATTCGCTCCCAAGGCGCCGGTTCAATCGGTGAATTTGTTGACGTTTCATTCAATTCTCTGCAGGCTTCGCTACCTGTGGCTGTCTATCAAGCCATTGTTTCCGCTCTCAACGCCAAGCTAAAAATTTCCGGGTGCTCAGATATTGATGGGCTCATGGCAGAGGTCTATCACTTCACGCGCCCCCTGCGGGAATCGCACCCCATTCCATTGTCAACGGTCGCCCCCTCTCCAGCCACACCGTTGACCCCAAGCAGCCGATCCAGGGATGGTTCCGCTGGTCAGGCGAGTTTAACGGGTGCAGCCCCGTCGTCCTCGAAATCTGTGGCGGACCCCATCAGTGGCAAGCCGATCGTCGTTGCCGCCGCACCCCTTTCGGATGCTCCATCGGCAGTGGTTCAGCCCCATGCCAGGGCGCCGGAAGAGCTGCGTCTCGAACTGCACTACAACCCTCCCGTCATTCTCTATAATGCCGAGCTGACTGCAATCAGTGGTAGAGCTGCATCGATTGTCCACGTTGATCAAGTTGATTCTTCCGTCGCCACCACTCCAGAAACGACATCAATCGCCGCCGCCCTATCAGAGCCCACAACCATGGAGGTGGCGTCCATGGAGGTGGCGTCCATGGATGCCGCATCGATGCAGGCCCCTTCCATGGATGTCAGCCAGGAGCCCAGCTTCACTGCCGGGGGGCCTTCTCTCAATGATCCACCAGCTGGCCAAGACGTTGGTGGTGACGCTGCTGTCGCCGATCCAGGTCCAGGCAGCGATCTGGCCCAGGGGACCATTCAGTCAGACCCCCAATCTCCCGGGCTGACGGGGTCGCTGACCTCCACCCCATCGGCCCAGGCCCTCGGTGCTCCCGGGGATCTGATCACCATGGAGCCCCCTGGAACCAGGGATGGTCAGCTGGCTGGACCCAGGCCCACCGTCGATGCCTTGACAGGACAATTCGACAACAATTTTGACAACCGCCAGGTTCCACGCGCGGTGACCAACCAATCCCATTGGAGTCATTGGAACGTCTGGAGTCTGCGGCCGTGGCAGCGGTCCTCCGCTGATGTCAACGATCGTCAATCCAGATCCAGCTGGTCCGATCGCTGAACACCCACCTCCAGGACCGGACCCGAACCAGCCAGACCAGTAGCCAGACCTGAACCAGCCGGATCCCAATCCTGACCCCAGTTCCTGGAGCTGAAACCTCGGCCTGCTGGCTTGCTGAGGATGGCGACCTGCAGACCACGGTCCCTGGCCCCTTGGCGGCCCAGGCCTCTGCCAGGTTGGCAGGGTTGGCCAACAGCCTGGGAACCCGATGGAAGGCGTGATGAGTGGAGAGGCGCGTCCCCAGACCAGCGAGAAGCCCCTGCTGCTGCTGATCGACGGCCACTCCCTGGCCTTCCGCAGCTTCTACGCCTTCAGCAAGGGGGGCGAGGGGGGACTGAGCACCCAGGCCGGGGTGCCCACCTCGGTGACCTAC
>JBJTWP010000102.1:0-5585 GCA_046081805.1 Cyanobacteriota bacterium | reverse complement strand
GCCGTTTCGCGGAAACCTACGCCCAGCGCACCGGCACCTACTTCTGCAGCGATCCGGGGGTCACCGCCGTGGTGCTCGAGGGTCTGGCCCGGCACAAGGACGAGCTGGGGGGCGCCCTCTGCCCCTGCCGCCACTACGAAGACAAGGAGGCCGAAGTGGCCCAGGCTTTCTGGAACTGTCCCTGTGTGCCGATGCGCGAGCGCAAGGAGTGCCACTGCATGCTCTTCCTCACCGAAGACAACCCCTTCCGCGGCGACACCCAGACGATCTCCATGGAGGAGATCAAGGCCGCCACGGCTGGTCAGTGATCCGCGTCCCCCTCGTCACCAGGCCATGAGCAGCACCGCCACCGTTGGGGATCTGGTGTCACAGCCGTACAAGTACGGCTTCGTCACCGAGATCGAAACCGAGAAGATCCCCAAGGGCCTCAGCGAGGACGTGGTGCGGTTGATCTCGGCCAAGAAGCAGGAGCCTGCCTTCCTGCTGGAGTTCCGACTGCGGGCCTATCGCCAGTGGCTGCAGATGCAGGAACCCGACTGGGCTGCCCTGGGCTATCCGCAGATCGACTACCAGGACATCATTTATTACGCGGCACCGAAGCAGCAGGATAAGAAGGCCAGCCTGGATGAGGTGGACCCCAAGCTGCTGGAAACCTTCGACAAGCTGGGCATCCCGCTGAGCGAGCAGAAGCGCCTCTCCAACGTGGCCGTGGATGCGGTGTTCGACAGCGTTTCGATCGCCACCACCTACAGGGAGAAGCTCGCCGAGCACGGCGTGATCTTCTGCTCGATCAGCGAGGCGGTGAAGGAGCATCCCGACCTGATCGAGCGCTACATCGGCAGCGTGGTGCCCAGCAACGACAACTATTTCGCCGCCCTCAACTCAGCCGTGTTCAGTGACGGCTCCTTCGTGTTCATTCCCAAGGGTGTGGAGTGCCCGATGGAGCTCTCCACCTATTTCCGCATCAACTCCGGCGATACCGGGCAGTTCGAGCGCACCCTGATCGTGGCGGAAGCCGGTGCCTCGGTGAGCTACCTGGAGGGCTGCACCGCCCCCATGTTCGACACCAACCAGCTGCACGCGGCGGTGGTGGAATTGGTGGCTCTGGATGACGCCTCGATCAAATATTCCACCGTGCAGAACTGGTATGCCGGCGATGAGAACGGCAGGGGCGGCATCTACAACTTCGTCACCAAGCGCGGCCAGTGCCGCGGAGCCCGCAGCAGGATCAGCTGGACCCAGGTGGAAACCGGTTCGGCGATCACCTGGAAGTACCCGAGCTGCGTGCTGCAGGGACCGGATTCGGTGGGTGAGTTCTATTCCGTAGCGCTCACCAACAACCGCCAGCAGGCCGACACCGGCACCAAGATGGTGCATGTGGGCCCCCGCACCCTCTCCACGATCGTGAGCAATGGGATCAGCGCCGGCCATTCCTCCAACAGCTACCGCGGCCTGGTGCAGATCGGCCCGAAGGCCGTGGGCGCCAAGAACTACAGCCAGTGCGATTCGATGCTGATCGGTGATCAGGCCGCCGCCAACACCTACCCCTACATCCGCAGTCAGCAGCCCGATGCGGCGGTGGAGCACGAAGCCAGCACCTGTCGCATCTCCGAAGACCAGCTCTTCTATCTGCAGAGCCGCGGCATCGGCTTCGAGGAGGCGGTGTCGATGATGGTGAGCGGCTTCTGCCGCGATGTGTTCAACCAGTTGCCGATGGAGTTTGCCGCCGAGGCAGACAAGCTGCTGGCGCTCAAGCTCGAGGGCTCCGTGGGCTGACCCCAGCGTCCTCAACAGCCCCCCGTTCCACAGCTTCTCCTTCTGTTCACCTTCTCCTTCTGTTCATCTCCCTTCCGTCCCATCCGTGATCCGACCCGACGCTCCGGTGCTGCTTGAGATCCGCGACCTGCATGCCAGCGTCGACGATCAGCCGATCCTCAAGGGCGTGAACCTCACCGTTCGCGCCGGTGAGATCCATGCCGTGATGGGCCGCAACGGCAGCGGCAAGAGCACCCTCAGCAAGATCCTCGCCGGCCATCCCGCCTACACCGTGACCAGCGGTTCGGCCACCTACAGGGGCGAGAACCTGCTGGAGCTCGACCCCGAGATCCGCGCCCGCAGCGGGGTGTTTCTCAGCTTCCAGTACCCGGTGGAGATTCCGGGGGTGAGCAACCTGGAATTCCTGCGGGTGGCCACCAATGCTCGCCGCCTGCACCGCGGCGAGGAGGAACTCGACACCTTCGCCTTTGAAGATCTGGTGCGCGAGCGGTTGGCAGTGGTGCAGATGGATCCGGCCTTCCTGGATCGCTCCGTGAACGAGGGCTTCAGCGGCGGCGAGAAGAAGCGCAACGAGATCCTGCAGATGGCGCTGCTGGAGCCGCTCGTGGCGATCCTCGACGAAACCGACTCCGGCCTGGACATCGATGCATTGCGCATCGTGGCCGGTGGCGTGAACCAGCTGGCCAGCGCCGACAACGCCACCCTGTTGATCACCCACTACCAGCGCCTGCTCGATCTGATCACCCCGGACTACGTGCATGTGATGGCGGCAGGCCGGATCCTGCGCACCGGCGGCAAGGAGCTGGCCCTCGAACTGGAGCGCACCGGCTACGACTGGGTGGATCAGGAGCTGGCCCGCCTGGAGGGCTGCCGCACTCCCGTGGAGGTGGGCTGATGGTGGCGGCACCCGCTGCGCCTGCAGCCGCCGGCGCGACGGCCGCCTGGCTCGCTGAACTGGCCGGCGCTCCCCTGCCCGGCCGGCGGCTGGAGCAGTGGCGCTTCACCGATCTGTCCCCGCTCGCCGCCATCAGCCCCCGGCTGGTGGACGGGGCTGCTCAGGCCCCCGAGCTTCGCCTGCCCGACGGTGTGGAGCCGCTGGATGCGGCGAGGGCCGCCAAGACCCTGGATCAGGTGGTGAAGGTCACCGGCAGCGCCGCCCACTGGCCGGTGCTGCTCAATCGCGCCGCCGCTGCCCGCGGCGGCGCCGGCCAGCTGGCGCTGCGGGTGCGTGGCGCCGTGGGCGAGCCCCTGGTGCTGGCCCGTGGCCTCGCTGGTTCCGGACTGGAGGTGCGCCAGCTGGTGCTGGTGCTGGAGCCTGGCGCCAGCCTGGAGCTGCTGCAGGTGGTGCCCGCCGGCGCCACCGTTGAGGGCGCTGCTGCGCTCTGCGCCCTCACAGCCGTTCAGCTGGGCGAAGGCGCCAGCCTGCGGGCCGGTGTGCTGGCCCAGGGGCAGGCTGGGGCGTCCCTGCTGGCCCATTGGCTGGCCGTGCAGGCGCCGGGCAGCTCGCTGTCGCTCACCAGCGCCAGCAGCGGCTGGGATCTGGCTCGGGTGGAGCCGCGGGTGGTGCAGACCGCCGGCGCGGCCCACACCCAGTTGCGGGCCCTGCAGGCCTGCACGGCCCACCAGATCAGCGACACCCACAGCTTTGTGCGCTTCGACGGCCCCGAGGGCAGCCTCGATCAGCTCCACAAGGCCGTGGCCGATGGCCAGGGCCGCAGCGTGTTCAATGGCGCCGTGCTGGTGCCCCGCGCCGCCCAGCGCACCAACGCCGCCCAGCTCAGCCGCAACCTGCTGCTCTCCGATCGCGCCCGGATCGACACCAAGCCCGAACTCGAGATCGTGGCCGACGACGTGAAGTGCGCCCACGGCGCCACCGTGAGCCGCCTGCGCGAAGACGAGCTCTTCTACCTGCAGAGCCGCGGCATCGCCGCCCATCAGGCCGCCGCGCTGCTCAAACGGGCCTTCTGCGAGGAGGTGCTGCGCGAACTGCCGGCCGCCGCGGCAGGCTGGAATCCCCTGGCCCATCTGCTGGCCCAGGCCTGATCCGATGACCGCCTCTCCCGCCATCGATGCTCCGGCCGCTGCGGCTGCTCCCATCACGGCGATGACTTCCGCTGCTGAGGCTCAGGGTCCCGGTCCCGGGCCCGGGGCTGAGAACCTGGCGGCCCTCACCCGCCCCGACTTCCCCCTGCTGGCCCAGACGGCCTGCCTCGGCCAGCCGCTGATCTACCTGGATCACGCCGCCACCAGCCAGAAGCCGCGCCAGGTTCTGGCGGCCCTGCAGCACTACTACGACCACGACAACGCCAACGTGCACCGCGGTGCCCACCAGCTGAGCGCCCGCGCCACCGAGGGCTTCGAGGCAGCCCGCGAGAAGGCGGCGGCCTTCGTGGGGGCGGCAAGTGCCCGCGAGATCGTCTTCACCCGCAACGCCAGCGAGGCCATCAACCTGGTGGCTCGCACCTGGGGAGAGGCCAACCTCCGCCAGGGCGACGAGGTGCTGCTCACCGTGATGGAGCACCACAGCAACCTGGTGCCCTGGCAGCTGCTGGCCGCCCGCACCGGCTGCGTGCTGCGCCATGTCGGCATCACCGAAACCGGGCAGCTGGATCTCGAGGATCTCCGGGCCAAGCTCAGTGAGCGCACCCGGCTGGTGAGCCTGGTGCAGGTGAGCAACACGCTCGGCTGCCTCAACCCGATCGAGCAGGTGGTGCCCCTGGCCCATGGGGCCGGTGCCCTGTTGCTGGTGGATGCCTGCCAGAGCCTGCCCCACATGCCCGTGAATGTGGCCCGGCTGGGTTGTGATTTCCTGGTGGGCAGCTCCCACAAGCTCTGCGGCCCCACCGGCATGGGCTTCCTCTGGGCGCGGGAGGCCCTGCTGGAGGCCATGCCGCCCTTCCTGGGCGGCGGCGAGATGATCCAGGACGTGTACCTCGACCACAGCAACTGGGCCGAGTTGCCCCACAAGTTCGAGGCCGGCACGCCCGCCATCGGCGAGGCGATCGGCATGGGCGCCGCCCTCGACTACCTCAATGGCATCGGGCTGGAGCGCATCCACGCCTGGGAGCAGCAGCTCACCCGCCAGCTGTTCGCGCGCCTGCAGGCGATCGAAGGGCTGCGCATCCTGGGTCCCACGCCGGAGCAGCAGCCCCACCGCGGTGCCCTGGCGGCGTTCCATGTGGAGGGTCTCCACGCCAACGACATCGCCGCCCTGCTGGATTCCGCCGGCATCTGCATCCGCAGCGGTCACCACTGCACCCAGCCCCTGCACCGTCACTACGGCCTGAGCGGCACGGCCCGCGCCAGCCTCGGCTTCACCACCACCCCCGAGGAGATCGATCGCTTCGCCGAGGAACTGGTGGGCACCATCCAGTTCCTGCGGGAACACAGCTGAGCCCTGTCAGGTCGGTGTGAGCACGGCGGTGGCTTCGGCACGGTGGGCGCCCTGCCAGGCCCAGCGCCAGGTCCAGCCCGCGGCTTCGGCGGCCGCCGGGATCTCAGCACGATCCGCCGGCATGTCGCAGCTGCTCAGATGGCTGATCACGTGGTCTTGCTGCTCCGCGGTGAGCGGCTGCCAGCCGGTGCGGATCCGCTCGACGTACCGCGCGATGTAAGCCGTGCGGCTCTCCCCGGGCTCGCGGAACACATCCACCCAGAGGAACAGGCCATCGGGGCTGATGCGCCGCCGGGCCGCCCGCAGAAAGCGGGCCTTGCCGCCGTCGTCGAGGTGGTGAATGGCGAAGGCCGAATGGAGGATGTCGGTGCTCTGGGCCGCCGACTCCTGGGCCCAGGCCAGCAGATCGCCCTCC
>JBJTWP010000101.1:0-3209 GCA_046081805.1 Cyanobacteriota bacterium | reverse complement strand
TGATCGCCGCCTCGACGGGCAATGCCGCCACCAGCTCCGGGGTGGGCTGCAGCAACCGATCCAAGGGCAGGGCCAGCACCACCAGCCGGCAGCCCGCCAGCACGGCCGGATCGGTGGCCACCTGATCGGCCAGGCCGCGATGCCGCGCCCGATCCGCGGTGACGGCTCGATGCACCAGGGCCCGCACCTCGATGCCCTGGGCCCGCAGATCCAGCCCGATCGAGCCGCCGATCAGGCCCAGGCCCACCACCCCCACCGGCCCCCGCAGGGACAGGCCGCTCGCGATGGCCATGACGGTTGCGGGTGTGTTCAGGCCAGCTTCCTACGATCCAGATCCTGTTGGACGCGGTTGATGCTCGAAGCCCGCGCCCACCAACACCTCAAGGACCTGCTGCGCGGTGAGGGCCGCCAGGTGTGGCCGCACCACCTCAGCCTCAGCCGGCTGGTGGCCCGCAGCCTGCGCCGCGCCGATCACACCCTGGTGCGCCTGGCCCCCGGCAGCGATCCCAGCTGGTGGCTGGGCCTGCTGGTGCCCCTCGCCCTGAGCGACACCCCGGTGGCCCTGGTGGCCAGCGACGCCCTGCTCCAGCGGCTGCTGCAGGTGGAACTGCCGCGGCTGACGGCCGCCGGCCTGGGGCTGCCCTGCGGCGAGGGCCCCGAACCACCGCCAGCCGTGCGGCTGTGGCTGCTCCGCCACAGCGAGCTGATCGCGCTCTGGCAACAGCAGCGCCTGGGGGATCGGCATCTGGTGTTCCCCGAGGTGGAACTGCTCGACGGCCAGCTGCGCGAGGCCCTGGAGGTGGTGATCGCGCCAGCCCACTGGGACGCCCTGCGACGGGCCCATCCCGCTGCCGAGCGCGGCCTGCTGGAGCTGCACGAGCGCCTGAGCTGCCGGGTGCTGCGACACCCCGCCGGCGGCCAGCGCCTGGTGCCGATCAGCGCTGAGGACGAGGCCCCGCTGCGCCAGCTGCTGGCCCTGTCGAGCGGCCTGCCGCAACCGTGGCCGCGCTGGCTGGAGGCCCGCCAGGGCTGGGCCAGCTGGGCCCGGCTGCAACCGGGGCTGCTGCAGTGGCAGCTGCACCGCCAGCCCCTGGAGCCGCTGCAGGAGCTCCACAACCTGCTGGCAGGCCGGGGGGCCGTGCTGGTGGGGGAACCGGCCGGCTGCGGCGCCAGCCTCGGCCTCCAGCCCGCCGTGGAGGTAAGCCTGGGGGATCCGCCCCTGGCGGATCCGCTGCCGCTGTTCGCGCCCCCGCGCCAACCCCTGCCCAACTGTCCCCACTACGGCGAGCACCTGCTGGAGCAGAGCCGGCGGCTGGTGCTCGGCATGGCCGGCCTCACGGTGGTGCTGCTCGACGACGAGCCCCTGCGCCGGGGCCTGGCGGCGGGGCTGGCGGCCGAGTTCGGCAGCCGGGTGGTGCTCGAGAGCACCGCTCCCGACAGCAATGGCGTGGTGTGCGCCGGCTGGGACTGGTGGCTGCAGCACCAGCAGCGCCTGCCGCTGCCCTGCCAGGTGGTGGTGGCACTGCTGCCGATCGCCAGCCTGGAGGATCCGCTCACGGCGGCGCGGGTGGCGAGCCTGCGGAGCCAGGGGCGCGACTGGTTCCGGGAGCGGCTGCTGCCCGATGGCCTGGGCCGACTGCAGCGGGGCCTGGCCGGACTGCGGCGCCATGGGAGCGGACGGCTGGCCGTCCTGGATGGACGACTGCGCAGCCGCGGCTGGGGCCAGCAGGTGCTCCAGGGGCTGGAGCCCTGGGTGGAGCTGAAGCGGTTGCTGCCCCGTGACGGGAATTCGGCCGACCACGCTGCATAGGCTGGCGGCAGTGTTGCCTCAGGGGCCATGGGAGAAGCCAAGCGCCGGGCCATCCAGGGCCTGCCACCGAAAACCGTCAAGCGCAGCGCGCCAGACAACTCGCCACGGCTGGTGGCCTGGCTGCCCCTCAGCCGCAACCAGGCGGATCAGTTCGTGCGCCTCACCACCCGTGGCGCCTGGGTAGGGATCGCCGCCCTGGTGCTGTTCTGGGTGATCGTGCGCTTCATCGGTCCAGCAGCCGGCTGGTGGACCCTCGCCGATGGCTGAGCCGGGCCCGGCCACCCACACAAATCGGAAGAAAACCTTATGCTTGGGAGACGCATGAGATTCGGCCATGTTTCCCCGCCTCGCAGAGCAGTACCGAAGCGTGGTGCATGATCTGGTGTTGAGCCTCCAGGCCCTGGCCCGCAGCCTCCAGGACCAGGGCTTCTCGGCCACCTGCTACGGCTGCGGCGACGGCCGCGATGGCCACGGCGCCTCCTTCGTGGCCAACCTTGGCAGCAACCACATGGTGCGTTTCCTGGTGTCCGACTTCGGCATCAGCTGGGTGGAATCCCGAGATGGCCACGAGCTGGTGAAACTCGAAGGCGCTGAAGCCATTCAGGAACTGCAGCGTGTTGCCCAGGTGCTGCAGCAGTCCCGCACCGGTGGCCCCCCCAAGACCCGGGGCAGCCACACAGGCGCCGTGAAGGGCTCGAGCCCCGGGAACAACTGACGACGCCCCCTGTCGGGCCCGGCATCAGGACACCGGTTCAGCCAGCCTCGCCCAGGGTGTCTTCAGCCTCATCGGTCGACAAAGGGGGCGTTGCCGCCGCCTTGGCGGCGGCAGCCAGGGGCTTCATGGCATTCGCGGTGACTTCGGCGCCTTCGGTGAGCTTCTGGCGGGTGAGCTGCTCAATCGCCGCACACGGCTGGGGGTTCTGATCGAGCCAGGTGATGGTGTTGTCGCGCCCCTGGCCGATGTTGTCGCCCTCGTAGCTATACCAGGCGCCCTTGCGGGTCACCACCCCGGTTTCCTCGGCCAGATCCAGCAAGCAGCCCAGAGTGCTGATACCACGACCGAACAGGATGTCGAATTCGGCGATGCGAAAGGGTGGCGCTACCTTGTTTTTGGCCACCTTCACCTTGGCCCGGATTCCGTATTCCTCGGTGCCGCGCTTGAGCGTCTGAATCCGGCGGATGTCAAGCCGCACCGAGGCATAGAACTTGAGGGCGTTGCCACCGGTGGTGGTTTCCGGATTGCCGTAGGTGACGCCGATCTTCTGACGCAGCTGGTTCAGGAAGATCACCGTGCAGCCGGATTTGCCGATGTTGCCGGTGATTTTGCGCATCGCCTGGCTCATCAGCCGGGCCTGGCTGCCGACAGCCAGATCGCCCATCTCCCCCTCGATCTCGGCCC
>JBJTWP010000100.1:0-4880 GCA_046081805.1 Cyanobacteriota bacterium | reverse complement strand
GATGAAGGAGCGGTCGATCTTCAGGCCGGCCACCGGCAGGCGGCGCAGGTAGGTGAGGGAGGAGTAGCCGGTGCCGAAGTCGTCCAGGGCAAAGCTGATGCCGAGCTCGCAGCAGGCCAGCATCGTCTGGCGCACCTGGTGGAGATCCTGCAGGGCCGCGGTCTCGAGCACCTCCAGCCTGAGGGCCCGGGGCGGCAGGCCAGGCTGGCGGGCCAGCTGCTGACGCAGGCGATCAGACAGGGCGGGATTCAGCAGCTCGCGGGCCGAGATGTTGACGCTGACGCCTTGACACAGGCCTGCGGCGATCCAGGGGGCGGCCTGGTCGAGCGTCTGCTCCAGCACCCAGTCGCCCAGCGCCTCGATCGCCGCTTCCTCCTCGATCAGCGGCAGCCACTCCCCGGGCAGCAACACACCCCGCTCGGGATGGGCCCAGCGCACGAGCGCCTCCAGCCAGGACACCCGAGCCGTGCGGAGATCGAGGATCGGCTGCACGTACAGCCGTAGCTGCCCGGCCTCGATCCCCGTCTGGATGGCCAGCACCCGGGCCTGGCGCTGGTTCGCCCGTCGCTCCAGCTCCGGGTCAAAGTGCCCCACCCGCCCCGGCCCGACCCGCTTGGCGGCGTACATGGCCTGGTCGGCCTGCCGCAGCAGCGTGTCCGGGTCCGCGTCATCCGGCGGCACGGGGCGCAGCCCCAGGCTCGTGCTGAGGGCCAGCTCGATGCCATTGGCCAGGCGACAGGGCTCGGCCACCGCGGCCAGCAGATGCCGCCCCAGATCCTCCAGTTCAGCCCGATCCCGCAGGCCGGGCAGGATCACCACGAATTCATCACCACCGAGGCGGGCGACGGTGTCCCCCGGCCGCAGGCAGGCCACCAGACGCCGGCCCATCTCCACCAGCAACTGGTCACCGACGGCATGGCCGTACTGATCATTGACAGGTTTGAAGGCATCCAGGTCGAGATAGCCCACGGCCAACAGTTCCCCCTGCTCGCGGCAGCGCTGCAGGGCCTGGTCCAGCCGGGTTCTGAGCAGGGTGCGGTTGGGCAGGCCGGTGAGCGGATCCTCGTAGGCCAGCTGTTCCAGGCGCCGGTCGAGCAGGCGCCGCTCGAAACCCTGGGCAAAGCTGCTCACCACGATGGAGAGCACCGCCACCTCCTCCGGGCTCCAGCGGCGCGGGGCGCGCACATGGTCGAACCCGACGAAGCCGTCGAGTTGACCCCGGCGCACGAGGGGAAGCACCAGCAACGACTGGATGTCCTGGGAGCGGAGCAGCTCGCGCTCGGCGTCGGCCTCGGCCGGCAGCGCCTCCAGACAGGGCAGGTTGATCGCACGGCCGGCCCGCAGCTCCGCCATCCACCACGGAAAGGCCGCCGTCGGAATGTCCTGCAGGCCGTCGCGCTGGGGCGTCACCCCCGCAGCACACCACTCATGGGTGTTGCTCATGCTGGCGGGGGCGCTGCACACGGTGAACACGTAGGCCCGGTCCACAGCGAACAAGCTGCCGATGCGGGCCAGGGTGTGGTCGATGCCGGCGTCCAGGGCGGCGCTGGGCTGGGTGATGAACTCCTCAGCCGTGCGGGCGATCAGCCCGAGCAGGTCGCCACTGAGGGGACGGCCCATCGCGAGGGATTCTCAAGGAACAGCCTTCACACCTTCAGCCTGGCACGGGCAGGGCGGCCGGACGGATGGTGAGGTTCAGCTCCTTCTGGCCCCGGATCACCGTGAGCCCCAGGGGCTCGCCGACGCTGGAGCGCTCCACCTGCTGCAGCAACTGGGCGGGGCCCTGGATGGGCAGGTCGGCGGCGCCCACCACCAGATCGCCGCGGCGCAGGCCCGCCTTCTGGGCCGGGCTGTCCTCCAGCACCCGCTGCACCAGGGCGCCATCGTGCTCGGGCAGCTGCAGCAGGGCGTTGGGATCGCGGTTGTTCTCGCGGGCCTGGCGCGCGGTGAGCGGCACCAGCTGCAGCCCCAGATAGGGATGCACCACCTGGCCGCCGTCGGAGAGCTGCACGGCCACCCCCTTGGCCAGGTTGATCGGGATCGCGAAGCCGAGGCCGGCCCCAGGGCCGGAGCGCACCAGGGTGTTGATGCCGATCACCTGGCCTGAGGCGTTGATCAGCGGGCCGCCGGAGTTGCCGGGGTTGATGGCGGCGTCGGTCTGGATCAGGTCGAGGCGCTTGTCGGCGAAGCCGAGGCTGTTGATGTCGCGGTGGAGGCTGCTCACGATGCCGAGGGTCACGGTGCGCTCCAGGCCGTAGGGGCTGCCCAGGGCGATGGCCCAGTCGCCCACCTCCAGGGCTTCCGAGTCGCCCAGTGGGGCGGCCTGCAGATCCCGCGGGGCCTTGATCTTCACCACCGCCAGGTCGGTGACCGGATCGCTGCCCACCACCACACCATCGAGCTCGCGGCCATCGGCGAGGGTCACCGCCACCGTGTCCACCGCATCCACCACATGGGCATTGGTGAGCACCAGGCCCCGCCCGGCGTCGATCACCACGCCCGAACCCTGGCCCCGCTCGCGCAGGGTGCCGGAGGGATCGCCGAACAGGTCGCGCAGGAACGGATCCAGCAGCGCCGGATCGAAGGCGCTGCGCGCCACGTCGCGCTCGGTGTCGATCCGCACCACCGCCGGCGCCACGGCCCGGGCCGCCTCGGCCACGAAGCTGTGGGGGCCTTCGGCCGCGGCCGGCGCCGCACCCACCCCGGCCCACAGCAGCAGGGGGAGCAGCCTCGCCACGAGGGCCCGGATCACAGAGGGCATGTGCATCACCTTGAAACGGTAAGGGCGATGGGCTCGAGGCCGTGCCAGCGCAGCAGCCGCTGCTGCAGCGTGCCGCTGGCCCCAAGCTCGAGCCAGCGGCCGCCGGGATCGTCGGCGCGGCCCAGCGGACAGGGCTGCACCGGGCCAAAGGAACAGAGCGTGGAGGGACAGCCGAGCAGGGCCACCGGCGCCAGGCCCGCCGGGCGATCGGCCAACCAGCCCTGCCAGTGCTGGTGGACGTGGCCGAAGAGCACGGCCCGCAGCCCCGGCACCCCCCGCAGCTGCGCCAGCAGGGCCGGGCCGTCCTGCAGACCGATCGCGTCCATGCCGGCATCGCCGATCGGCACGGGCGGGTGATGCACGGCCACCAGGGTGGGGGCGTGGGGATCAGCGCCCAGCTGCTGGGCCAGCCATGCCAGCTGGCGGGGGCCGATCCAGCCGCCGGTGCAGCCGGCGCGATGGCTGTCGAGCAGCACCAGCCGGCAGCCCCCCAGCCCCACCACCGCCGGGGCGATCAGGGCCTGGCGGCCCAGGGCCGCCCGCAGCAGGGCCGGATGGTCGTGGTTGCCGGGCAGCAGGGCCACCGGGGCCGCCGGAATCCCCAGGGCCCGGCGCTGCTCCAGCAGCTCCCGCAGCCGCCCGTAGCCCTGCCAGCTCTCGTCCTGGCAGAGATCGCCGCTGATCAGCAGCAGGTCGTGGGGCTGGCGGCCGGCCTCGGCCAGGGCCCGCTTAAGCAGCTGGAGGGGCTGGCGCTGCCGGTAGGTGCCTCGGGGATCGGCCAGCAGGTGGGGATCACTGAGCTGGAGCAGTCGCATGGTCTGTTCGGCGGAGCCCACGGCCCACCGATTTAGGTTGCTCCCAGTGCGCAAGTCATGCCATGGCGGCCATCCCCCCCGGCGAACGCCGCCGCTGCTCCCTCTGCCAGGTGGAAATCCAGGGTCTGGTGGGCGGGGCCGATCTGGTGCATTTCAGCCAGGGGGCTCCCGGCAGCCGCGCCAAGCTCTGGGCCCGCGTCTGCCAATACCTGCGCAGCGACGAGCAGAGGAGCCAGTGCCTCAACCAGGATGCCGTTCTGCGCGGCACTGTGGTGCAGAGTGACTGCTACGCCGAGGCTCCGCTGCTGGATCTGTCCGGCATGGCCGGCGGGACCGCTGGCTCCGACCCCACGACCTGACCCCCCACAACCCGATCCCCGCGGTGCCCCAACCCCTGATCCCCGAGCTGGAGGCCCTCGCCCGCGGTGTGCTGGAGCCCACGGGGTTCCAGCTGCGCGGGCTGCACCTGCACACCCACCGCCTTCCCCTCACCCTGCAGGTGCTGGTGCAGAAAACCGACGGCAGCGACATCAGCCTGGATGAGTGCGCGGGGCTGAGCAGCCCCCTGGGCGATGCCATCGAAGCGTCCGGCCTGCTGCCGGACGCCTATGTTCTGGAAATCAGCAGTCCTGGCATCGGCGAGGAACTGCACGACGACCGTGATTTCCGCAGTTTCCGCGGCTTTCCGGTGGACGTGCTCTACCGCGATCCGAAAGGGGCTGAGGTGCGGCGCGAGGGCCTGCTGCTCGAGCGCGACGCGGAAGCCGTGCACCTGAACCGGCGCGGTCGCACCCAGCGCATCCCCCGCGCTGATGTGATCGCCGTGCGGCTGGTGACGCCCACCAGTGAACACTGACGCCCACCGGTGAACACTGCGGGCCACGCCAAACCGAATCCCACACAACTGAATCACCCAAAACTGAACGCCCATGGCCCTTGTTCTGCTCCCCGGTCTGACCACCCTGATCGAGGACATCAGCGACGAGAAGAAGCTGCCACCCAACGTGGTGGAGGCCGCCCTGCGGGAGGCGCTGCTCAAGGGCTATGAGCGCTATCGCCGCACCCTCTACATCGGCATCAGCGAAGATCCGTTCGAGGAGGACTACTTCTCCAATTTCGACGTGCAGCTCGACCTCGACGAGGAGGGCTACCGGGTGCTGGCCTCCAAGATCATCGTGGAGGAGGTGGAGAGCGAAGACCACCAGATTGCCCTGAACGAGGTTCAGCAGGTGGCGGAGGACGCCCAGATCGGGGACACGGTGGTGCTGGATGTGACCCCTGAGAAGGACGACTTCGGCCGCATG
>JBJTWP010000099.1:0-3011 GCA_046081805.1 Cyanobacteriota bacterium | reverse complement strand
TTGTCCGTTGAGCCAGAGGTTGGTGATGAGGATGCAATTCAGCCTGATCCAAAAACAGTGGATTCACCGCTCGATTCAATCCGGCATCGAGTTCGATGGCGGCGGTGCTTGGGGTATTGGCCCTGGCGTTGCGGTAAGTAGTCTGAAGGAAAAAACCTGACTCAAGCCGCTGGCCCGCTTAATATCCAGGTCTCATTGCGATGTAGATCCATGGGCATGCGGCTGCAGGTTTGCCTCACACCTGAGGAGGAGCGCACCTTGTGGGAGCTAGAGAATGCAAGTGGTGTGCCCCAATTGGTTAGGAATCGGGCGCAAATCGTCAGGATGAACGCACGAGGTGATTGCGTTGAACAAATTACAGAATTTGGGAAATTATTACGTCAAACTGTGTGCAATCCATTTCGGCGTTGGCAAAATGAAGGGTTGGCAGGCTTGTTTGAAGCCAAAGGTCGGGGCAGACCCCGCCGATGGAAGGATGAAGCGATGGAGTTGATTGAAAAGGTCTTGGAGGAGGATGAGCGAACGTACAACGGTGCATAGATCTCCCAAAGACTACTTATAGAACGATAAATAAAGCTTCATCCAGAATACATAAGAAACGGGCGGATCCGTGTTAGGGCTCAGTTCCGTATAATGGATTTATCCACATGAGCAAGATTGCTCGGCAGCTTTGGGCGCAATGGGAGGAGCATAGATCGAGCCACTTAGGGCTGTTGCAAGGATTGCTCTTGCGCCCAGTCCCCGACACCATCGACGACCCTGCCCCCTCCAGCCATGCCACCCCCAGGAACCGGCCTCCGGAGCCGCCTTGCCGTCCTCCTGCTGGGGCTGAGCCTGCTCATTGCCCCCGGGCTCGCCCCCGTTCGGGCGATGGCGCGGGACGCCGACCCGGCCCTGTGGGTGGTGCGCGACGCCGACACCACCTTGTATCTGTTCGGCACCGTGCACCTGTTGCCGAAGCACCTGGCCTGGTTCGATGAGGCCGTGGCCTCGGCGTTTCAGGCGTCGGATGAGCTGAAGCTGGAGTTGCCTCCCCTCGATGACCCCTCCGCCGTGGCGCCGCTGGTGCTGCGGTTCGCCGTAGATCCCGCCGGCCGCACCATGGCCCAGCGGCTCAGCCCCGGGGACCACGCGGCCTATGGCCAGGCGCTGGATCGGCTCGGCCTGCCCGCCGCCGCGCTGGAGCCGATGGAGCCGTGGTTCATCGCGGTGACGGTTTCCGCCCGGCTGGCATCGAAGGCGGGCCTCGATCCCCAGAGCGGCGCGGAGAGCGTGCTGGCCAGGGCCGCCCGCCTGGCGGGCAAGACGATCACGGCCTTCGAGACGCCGGAGCAGCAGTTCGCCCTGCTCGACGCCACCCCCGAAGCCGAACAGCTGGCCGGCCTGCGCGAGCTGCTCCAGAACCCCGACGCCACCCCGACGCTCACGCGCCAGATCCTGGAGGCCTGGGCGCGTGGCGATGCCGAGGAAACCGGCCGCCTACTCAACACCAGCCTGAGCCGCACGCCCCACACCCGCCGGCTCCTGCTCAGCGAGCGCAACCGCCGCTGGGCGCAACAACTCCAGCAACGCCTGGCGCGTCCGGGGGTGGTGTTCGTCGCGGTGGGTGCCGGCCATCTCACCGGGCCGGACAGTGTGCTGGAGCTGCTGCGCCGGGCTGGGCTGCCGGTGGAGCGGGTTCGCCACTGAGAGCTGGCGTGTTCGTTCGGGCCTGCTCTGCCTGCTGCCGCGGCCCCCGCTGCCAGGGAACGCTGGAGCGGAGGCCTCGACCCTGACGGCGACCGCGGCTGGGTTAGTCAGGCAAGGATGGTCGCCGTGTTTCACCTCAGGCCATGAGTCCCGCCCAGCCCGGCACCCCGTCCAACCTCGAAGCTGCCTTCGGTGGCGAGAGCATGGCCAACCGCAAGTACCTGTTTTTCGCCCAGGTGGCCAAACAGCTGGGCAACAGCGAGCTGGCGAGCCTCTTCCGCGACACAGCCAACCAGGAGACCGAGCACGCCTTCGCCCACTTCCGGCTGCTCCATCCCGAGCTGGTGATCGACGATCCGGCTGCCCTCAGCCCGGCGGAGAAGCAGCAAAAACTGGCCCGCTGTCTGGAGCTGGCAATCGAGGGCGAAACCTACGAGTACACCACCATGTACCCCGACTTCGCCGCCCAGGCCCGCGCTGATCGGGACGCCGAGGCGGCGGCCGGCTTCGAGGAGCAGATTGCCGAATCCCAGGAGCATGCCGCGATCTTCCGCCGGGCTGCCAGCAACTTCGGCTTCCTGGCCCCGATCGAGCAGCACCACGCCGAGCGCTATGGCGTGGCCCTGGAGGCGCTGCAGGGCAAGGGCAAGGCGGGGGAGGCGGCAGCGCCGGTGGCCGGCAAGTGGATCTGCAAGGTGTGCTCGATGATCTACGACCCGGCGCTGGGTGATCCGGATTCGGGCATCGCCGCCGGCACCCCCTTCGAGGCGATTCCCGACAGCTGGGTGTGTCCGATCTGCGGCGCCCGCAAGGCCAGCTTCGTGCCCTATCGCGAGCCCGAGCTGCAGGCCGCCTGATCGGGGTCTGCAGCAGCGGGACGCGGTGGGAGCTCGTGGCGGTTTCCGGCCTTATCCCGCCGCGATCGGCATGCGCCAGCCGCTGCCGAAGGAGCGGGAGCTCACCTTCAGGGCAGGCGCTGCCTGGCGGCGCTTGAACTCGGCGCGGCGCAGCAGGGTCCAGATCCGCTCCACCAGCGCCGGCTCGGCACCGGCGGCCACCAGCTGCTCGGGGCTGGCCAGCTCCTCGATCAGCCGGCGCAGGATCGGATCGAGCACGGCGTAATCGGGCAGGGAATCGCTGTCGCGCTGGTCGGGACGCAGCTCGGCGCTGGGGGGCTTCTCGCGGATGCTGCGGCCGATCAGCTCCCCTTCTGAGGGCAGCCCCAGCTCTGCCCGGCAGCTGGCGGCGGCGGGGGAATCGAGCCAGGCGCAGAGGGCGAACACGGTGGTCTTGTAGAGGTCGCCGATCACGGCCAGGCCGCC
>JBJTWP010000098.1:0-4317 GCA_046081805.1 Cyanobacteriota bacterium | reverse complement strand
GCTCAGGCCTTCGATGCGCTCCCAGCAGAGTTTGAGGCCGGTGGCCACGATCAGCACGTCGTAGCTGAGCTGCTGGCCCCCGCTGGTGGTCACGGTGTTGCGGTCGGGATCGAAGCCCGCTGCGGCCTCCCGGATCCAGCGCACGCCGGCGGGAATCAGATCCACCTCGCGCCGCTGGGTCTGCTCCATCGAGAACACGCCGCCGCCCACCAGGGTCCAACCGGGTTGGTAGTAGTGATCGGGGGAGGGCTCGAGGATCGCCACATCCAGACGCGGGCGGGCTTTCTTGAGCTGGGCAGCCGCTGTGATGCCGGCGGCGCCGCCGCCGACGATCAGGATCTGGTGGTGGGCCATGGGTTGCAGGGCAGGCCCGCTGGGCGGGCCGGATCGAGACTCCTGACCATTGATTTAGTCACACCAGCGGCCCTTGCGCAGCGTGCCTGCAGGGAAACTTCTGGCCCCGATCCGCTGCCTGCCATCGTGAGGGTCGCGTTCGGTGTCTGGTGTCCCTGTGCAGCAGCAGCTTTCGCAGCAGCGTCCCCAGCAGCGACCTCAGCAGCTCAGCCTGCGCCAGCCCGACGACTGGCATGTGCACCTGCGGGACGGGGCGATGCTGCAGGCGGTGGCCAGTGCCACGGCGCGCCAGTTCGCCCGGGCGATCGTGATGCCCAACCTGCGCCCCCCGATCACCACCGTGGCGGCGGGCCGGGCCTACCGCCAGCGGATCCTGGAGGCCCTGCCGGATGGCCTGGCCTTCCAGCCCCTGCTCACCGCCTACCTCACCGACAGCATTGATCCCCGGGAGATCGAGCAGGGCTTCTCCGAGGGGGTGTTCACGGCCTGCAAGCTCTATCCCGCCAACGCCACCACCAACGCGGCGGCGGGCGTCACCGCGATCAGCCACATCACCCCGGTGCTGGAGGTGATGGAGCGGGTCGGCATGCCGCTGCTGATCCACGGCGAGGTGACCGACGGCGACATCGACATCTTCGACCGGGAGGCCGTGTTCATCGAGCGGCACCTGGCACCGCTGCTGCAGCGCCATCCGGGCCTGAAGGTGGTGCTCGAGCACATCACCACCACGGAGGCGGCCGACTTCGTGGCCAGCGGCCCGGCCAACCTGGCGGCCACGATCACGCCCCACCACCTGCACATCAACCGCAACGCGATGTTCGCCGGTGGCCTGCGGCCCGACTTCTACTGCCTGCCCGTGGCCAAGCGGGAACTGCACCGCCTCGCCCTGCGGGCCGCGGCCACCTCCGGCAGCCCGAAGTTCTTTCTCGGCAGCGACTCGGCGCCCCACAGCCGCGGCGCCAAGGAATCGGCCTGCGGCTGCGCCGGCATCTTCAACGCCCCCTACGCCCTGGAGAGCTACGCCCAGGTGTTCGAGGAGGAGAACGCCCTCGATCGGCTGGAGGGCTTCGCCAGTGAGCACGGCCCGCGCTTCTATGGTCTGCCGCTCAACCAGGGCAGCGTGACGCTGGTGCGGGATCCCCAGCCCGTGCCCGATCGCCTGCATCTCAACGACGCGGCGGGCACGGCGGTGGAGCTGGTGCCCTTCCACGCCGGCCAGACCCTGGCCTGGCGGCTGGCCTGAAGGCTGGCCAGAGCGCGGCCCGACTACTACGAGGTGTTGCGGGCACTCGCGCCAGCCCCCCTCGGCGCCGTAGCACCGTCCCCTGACGCCCTGGGTGGGATGGGCTTCTTCGTGCAACTCACCGATGCCATCGCCCAGCGCCAGTCGCTGCTGGTGGCGGGCCTGGATCCCAACCCGGAGATGCTGCAGAGCTGGGCCGCCCGCCGCGGCCTGGGCGGACGCTCGTTCATGAGCCAGGCCCGCCACTGGGTGAAGGCGGTGATCGAGGCCACCGCCGAGCACGTGTGCGCCTATAAGCCCAGCCTCGGCTTCTACCAGGCCCTGGGGCCGGTGGGGCTGGAGCTGTTGCTGGAGGTGCGCGACCTGGTGCCGCGCGATCTTCCCCTGATCATCGACGCCAAGCACGGCGACCTCAACTCCGCCTCCGCCCTGGCCCACTACCTGTTCCGGGAGCTGGGGGCCGATGGGGTGACGCTCTCGCCCTTCGCCGGCCAGGACATCGCCGCCCCCTTCCTGCTCCATCCGGAGAAGGGGGTGCTGATCACCTGCCACAGCTCCAATCCCGCGGCGCGGATTCTGCAGCACGCCCCCAGCGAGGAGGATCCCCACTACCTGCGGATCGTGCGCGAGAGCCAGCTCTGGGCCACGCCGGAGCAGTTGCTGCTGGAGGTGGGCACCAGCGATCCGGCGGTGTTGGCGCGGGTGCGACAGGCGGCGCCGGAGCGGTTCCTGCTGCTGCGCAGCCTCTGGAGTGAGGAGGAGAAGTTGCTGGCCATGCTCGATGCGGGGCTGGGCCGGGTCGGTGACGGCCTGCTGCTGCCCCTGCCCCAGAGCCTGCTGGTGGAGGACGCGATCGCCGCGGAGGCCGACGCCCTGAAGCGGCGGATCAACACCGCCCGCGAGCGGCTGCTGGAGGAACGTCGCCGCACCGCCGCCGCGGGGGACGACGTGTGTGAGCTGTGGCTGCCGGGGCCCACCCCGGCCCCGGACCCGCTGGCCGAGCTGATTGTGGATCTGTTCGACATCGGCTGCCTGCTGTTCGGCGACTACGTGCAGGCCTCCGGGGCGGTGTTCAACTACTACATCGATCTGCGCCAGATCATCTCCGATCCCAACCTGTTTCACCGGGTGCTGCACGCCTATGCCGGCCAGTTGGAGGGTCTGGTGTTCGACCGGATCGCCGGCATCCCCTACGGCTCGCTGCCCACGGCCACGGGGCTGTCGCTGCAACTGCACAGGCCGCTGATCTATCCCCGCAAGGAGGTGAAGGCCCACGGTGCCCGCCGCCTGATCGAGGGCGACTTCGAGCCCGGTGATCGGGTGGTGGTGGTGGACGACATCCTGATCACCGGCGGCAGCGTGCTGGAGGGCATCGCCAAGCTGGAGAGCTCGGGGCTGACGGTGCGCGACGTGGTGGTGTTCATCGACCACGGCGGCGACCACGACCGCCACGCCAAGGAGCGGCTGGCGGCCCGGGGCTACCGTTGCCACGCCGTGCTCGACATCGGCCAGATCACCCGGGTGTTGCACCAGGCCGGGCGGTTGAGCGACGCCCAGGCCGGTGCCCTGATGGGCGAGGGTACCTCCGTGACTGGCGCGGGGGCCGGGGTGCCGGGCTAGAACCCCTCGGCCCGCCAGCCCCTGCCGCGTGAAGTCGATCTCCGATCCCTTCCTGCGCCGGCCGGTGTTCACGCTGGTGTGCAGCCTGCTGGTGCTGCTGGCCGGCCTGGTGAGCCTGCCGCTGCTGCAGGTGGAGAACCTGCCGCCAATCGCGCCGGGACGCGTCACGGTGCGGGCCAGCTATCCGGGGGCCAGCCCGGAGGTGGTGGAGCAGGGCGTCACCGCCCTGCTGGAGCAGCAGCTCAACGGCCTGGAGTGCCTCGACACGATTCGCTCCGCCAGCAGCGCCAACGGCAGTTCGATCACCCTCAGCTTCGAGGGTGGCAACCCCGAGCTCAACCAGATCAACACCCAGAACGAAACCACGGTGGTGCAGCGCCAGCTGCCGGCCCAGGTGGCGCGCTTCGGGGTGCAGGTGCGCCGCAGCTCCGACGACGTGCTGATGGTGCTGAGCTTCAGCGCCGACCCGCGCCAGTACACCGACACCTTCCTGAGCGGCTGGGTGGATCAGGTGGTGCGCGAGCGGCTGCGCCGCGTGCCGGGCGTGGGCGATGTGACCATCTCGGGCGGCAGCAGTCTGGCCTTCCGCCTCTGGCTCGATCCGGTGCGGCTGCAGCAGCGCGACCTCACCATCGCCGAGGTGCGTGCCGCGCTGCAGCAGCAGAACGTGCTGGCGGCCCTGGGCCAGGCCGGCGATGCCCCGAGCCCCCCGGGCCAGGCGATCACCCTGCCGCTGCGGATGGAGGGGCGGCTGCGCAGCCCACAGGAGTTTGAGCAGCTGGTGGTGGCCCGCACCCCCAACGGCGGCCTCACCCTGCTGCGCGACGTGGGCCGGGTGGAGCTGGGCAACGAGGCCTACGACACGATCGGCACCGACCTGCAGGGCCGCACCACGGTGGCGGTGGTGGTGCTGCAGCGGGACGGCAGCAATGCCCTGGCCGTGAGCCAGGCGGTGAATGCGGCGCTGCGGGAGCTGGAGCAGCGCTTCCCGCCGGGGGTGGATCTGCAGCTGATCGTGAACGAGGCCGACTTCGTGCGCGGCAGCATCGACGGCGCGGTGGAGAGCCTGCGCGATGCGGTGCTGCTGGTGTTGCTGGTGC
>JBJTWP010000097.1:0-2550 GCA_046081805.1 Cyanobacteriota bacterium | reverse complement strand
CAGCAGATCCATCCGGGCCGTGGTCAGCCGAAGCGATAGCCGAAGCCCCGCACCGTGATCAGGTGCTCGGGCGCCGACGGGTTCAGCTCCAGCTTCTCGCGCAGCCAGCGGATGTGCACATCCACCGTCTTGCTGTCACCGAAGTAGTCGATGCCCCACACGTGCTCGAGCAGCTTGTCGCGGCTCCAGACGCGGCGCGGATGCTGCATGAACAGCTCCAGCAACCGGTATTCCTTGGGGGAGAGGTTGAGGTTGAGGCCGTCACGGGTGACGCGGCACTCCTCGGGGTAGAGCGAGAGATTGGCGTGCTGCAGCACCTTGCTGCCCACCGCCTGGCTGCCGCTGCGGCGCAGCAGGGCCCGGCAGCGGGCCACCAGCTCCCGCATCCCGAACGGCTTCACCAGGTAGTCATCGGCCCCCACCTCCAGGCCGAGCACCCGGTCGGTCTCGCTCTCGCGGGCGCTCACCACCAGGATCGGCGTGTTGTCGTGGGACTGGCGCAGCTGGCGACAGACCTCCAGCCCCCCCAACCCCGGCAGCATCAGATCGAGCACCACCAGAGCGAAGCCCTCGCCTTCCGGGGTGCGTTGGATGATGTTGAGGGCGTCGCGGCCATTGCCGCAGGCGGTGACGGCAAAGCCCTCCAGCTCGAGGGCATCGCGGATGGTCTCGCGGATGGTTTCGTCGTCCTCGACGACCAGGAGCGGCGGCTGCATGGCGCCATTCTCCCCGTCCACCCCCACCAGCTGCAGCGAGTCGCCCCAGAAGCTGGAGTCAGCCACAGCGGTACCCCCTGCCCCGCACGGTCGTGATCAGCTGCGGAGCCGAGGGATCCCGCTCCAGCTTCAGCCGCAGCCAACGGATGTGCACGTCCACGGTTTTGGGATCGAGCACGAGGGACTCCAGATCGCCCCACACCCGTCGCAGCAGCTCATCCCGGCTCCAGGGCCGGCCGGGGTGGGCCATCAGAAAGCGCAGCAGGCGAAACTCCCGCGGCGTGAGCGGCACGTCCACGCCATTGCGCAGCAGCCGGTGCTCGTCCTCGACCAGCTCCAGCTCGCAGTCCGCCACGGCCAGCCGCAGCACCGGCAGGGCCTGCCACTGCAGCTGGGCGCGCCGCACCAGGGCCCTGCAGCGGGCCACGCACTCCGCGATCCCGAAGGGGCGCACCAGCACGTCGTCGGCGCCCGCCTCCAGAGCCCGCACCCGATCGGCCTCACTGGCGCCCAGGCACAACAGCAGCACCGGCACGGGATGGGCCGCGCCGCGGGCCAGGCCGATCAGCCGGGCGATGCCCGCATCGGGCAGCTGGCAGTCCAGCACCAGCAGCCGGAAGGTGGAACTCTGGGTGAGCCACCCGCAGGCCGGCTCCGCCGCGGTGCAGGTGCTCACGGCGAAGCCCTCGTCCTCGAGGGCCTGTTGCAACAGAAAGGCGGAGGCGGGATCGGGGTCAACGAGAAGCAGCCGGAGCGGCGGCTCGGTCATGCACGGCGACCCTTGGGGGCGTTGGCCGCTGGCAGGTGGGTAATCACCAGCCGGCGCTTGTCGTCGATCTGCAGCCAACCCTCGTCCCGCAGCACGCCCACCACCCGGGTGACCGTGACCCGGGTGGTGCTCAGGGCGCTGGCCAGCTCCTGATGGGTGAGCTTGATGTTGAGGCGCAGGCCCTGCTCACAGGGTTGGCCGTAGTCGTTGGCGAGCAGCTCCAGAAAGCCCCGCACCCGGTCTTCCACCCGGCGCAGGCCCAGCAGCGCCAGCATCGACTCGCTCTGGCGGTAGCGGGCTCCCATGCCCTGCAGCAGCGCCATGGCCAGGTGGGGCTCGCGACTGATCTCGTCACAGGTGAGGCAGAGCAGATCGGTGTCGCCGAGGGTGGTGGCCTCATAGGCCTCCACGTTGGAGAGGGGATCACCGAACGGCTCATTCGGACCGGCCAGGCCCAGCAGCATTTCGTCGCCGTTGATGGACAGGGCGCTGAGCTTCACCATGCCGCGCACCACCAGCCAGACACTGCGGCGCAGCAGCGGCACGGTGCTGCCTGCCGTGAGATGCATCAGGTTGCGCTTCTCGTAGCTGGCTTCAATCAGGGCCCGGAAGTCTTCACTGGAGCCTGAACTCGCGGCAGGAGTGAACACCATGGGGAACCGTTGGCAGGCGCTGCCATGACTCTATGGAGCGGAAGCAGCCAGGCAGCAAAGGGTTGGTAGTGAAGGGTTTAAGAGCTGGTTAGCGTTTCGCCACCGCTCTCCCGCGGCAGGCGCAGCAACCACAGCTGGCCCTCCTGGCGCCAGAGCAGCAGGGTGCTCTGGCGGCCCACCAGGCTGTGGCCATGCCAGTCGCCAGCGCCGAGTTCCGGCGGCGGGCCCGCCGGCAACCGCCGCAGCTCCAGCTCCTTGGCGGCCGGTCCCAGGCTGTCCGGCGCCGCGTCCACGGCGATGGCCCGCTGCCAGAGCCGCTGGAGCAGGGGTTCCTGGGCGGCGCTGAGCCACCACTGCCGGCGCTGCAGGGCCACCAGGCTGTCCCGGTCAGCGGCGGCGAGGGCCTCGGGCG
>JBJTWP010000096.1:0-3157 GCA_046081805.1 Cyanobacteriota bacterium | reverse complement strand
CCTCGGTGCTCTACATCACGGTGCTCAGCCTGGTGCAGAGCCTGGCGATCATGGGCACCGCCGCTGCCCTGGGCTATGGCTGGCCCGGTGGCGCCGGCCTGCTGCTGGTGCTGGTGACCCTGCTGCTGCTGGTGTTCGCCGTCACGGCCCTCAGCCTGGGGCTGGCCTTCGCCCTGCCCGGCCACATCGAGCTGATCGCGGTGATCTTCGTGGCCAACCTGCCGCTGCTGTTCGCCAGCACCGCCCTGGCGCCCCTGAGTTTCATGCCCCCCTGGCTGGCCTGGCTAGCGGCCCTGAATCCCCTCACCCTGGCGATTGAACCGATCCGGGCCGCCTATGCCGGCAGCCTCTCGCTGCAGGCCGTCGTCCTGGAGGCCCCCTATGGAGAGCTCACGGCCGGCCTGTGTCTGGCCATCCTGGCCGGGCTGGCGGCAGGTCTGTTCCTGCTGATCCGCCCCCTGCTGGATCGCAAGCTCTCCTGATCGCGAGGGGCCCGGTACCGTCATGCCAGAAGAATGCCCAAGACCCCGCGAGCAGCCCTGGCCTGGCGGGCTGATCGTGTCGGTGCAGGCGGCGGAGGGTTCGCCGCTGCGGGATCCGGAGGTGATCGCCGCCATGGCCGAAGCGTCCCTGCGCAACGGCGCCAGCGGCGTGCGGCTGGAGAGCCCCGAGCACATCGGAGCGGTGCGGCGCCGCTGCCCCGAGGCGCTGATCATCGGCCTGTGGAAGCGCACCTTCCCGGGCAGTTCGGTGTACATCACCCCCCGCTGGCAGGAGCTCCGGGCCGTGTGGGGCGCCGGAGCCGATGTGGTGGCGATCGACGCCACCAATCGCCAACGGCCCGGCGAGGACGACCTGGCCGCTCTGGTGCGGCGTGCCACCGAGGAGCTGGGGGCACCGCTGATGGCGGATGTGGATTCGCTCGCGAACGGTCTGCGGGCAGCCGAGCTGGGCTGTCGTTGGGTGGGCACCACCCTGTATGGATACACGGAAGCCACGGCTGCTCAGAAACCCCCGGCCTGGGATCTGCTCGCTCCCCTCAAACAGCAGCTCCCCGCCGGCACCGCCCTGATCTGTGAGGGGGGCATTGCCCATCGGGACGAGGCTCGCCGTGCCCTGGAGCTGGGGGCTGATGCGGTGGTGGTAGGCACCGCCATCACCGGTGTGGATCTGCAGGTGGCCGCCTACGCGAAAGCCCTCGGCTGAAGGCCGAGGGCCGGCGATCACATCATCCCGGGCATGCCCATGCCTCCCATGCCTCCCATCCCACCCATGCCGCCCATGTCGCCGCCGCCGGCCGGCGCAGCAGGTTCGGGCTTGTCGGCGATCACCGCTTCGGTAGTGACCAGCAGGGCGGCGATCGACACCGCATCCTGCAGGGCCAGACGGGTCACCTTGGCGGCATCGACGATGCCGGCCGCCAGCAGGTCTTCGTAGCCGCCGGTGGCGGCATTGAAGCCAAGACCGCGGCGAAGGATCTCAGAGGCCACCACCGCACCGTCGGCACCGGCATTCACCGCGATCTGATGCACCGGGGCGCTCAGGGCCCGCTGCACGATCCGCACTCCGGTGCGCTCATCACCCGCCAGGCTGTCGGCCAGGGTGTCCAGGGCAGCGGCCAACAGCAGCAGCGTGGTGCCGCCGCCGGCCACGATGCCCTCCTCCACGGCGGCGCGGGTGGCGTTGAGGGCGTCTTCGATGCGCAGCTTGCGATTCTTCAGCTCGGTTTCGGTGGGGGCGCCCACCTTGATCACGGCCACGCCGCCGGCCAGCTTGGCAATCCGCTCCTGCAGCTTCTCGCGGTCGTAATCGGAGTCGGTGTTCTCCACCTCCCGCTTGATCGAGGCCACCCGGTCGATCACGGCCTGCTGGTGCTCGCCGGTGGCGACGATCGTGGTGTCGTCCTTGGTGATCGTGATGCGACGGGCCTGGCCCAGATCCGCCAGGGTCACCTTGTCGAGGGTCATGGCCTGGTCTTCACTCACCACCGTGGCGCCGGTGAGGGTGGCGATGTCGGCCAGCATGGCCTTGCGGCGGTCGCCGAAGCCGGGGGCCCGCACGGCCGCCACCTGCAGCACACCCCGGTTCTTGTTCACCACCAGAGTGGCGAGGGCCTCACCCTCCACCTCCTCGGCCAGGATCAGCAGCGGCCGGCCGCTGCGCGACACGGCCTCGAGCACCGGCACCAGATCGGCGATGGCACCCACCTTGCGGTCGGTGATCAGGATCAGGGCGTTCTCGAGCACACACTCCCGCCGATCCTGATCGGTGATGAAGTAGGGCGAGCTGTAGCCCCGATCGAAGGCCATGCCCTCGGTGATCTCCAGCTCCGTGGCCAGGCTCTTGCTCTCCTCCACGGTGATCACCCCATCGGCGCTCACCTGCTCCATGGCCTCGGCGATCATGCGGCCCACCTCCTCATCGCCGCCGGAACTCACGGTGGCCACCTGACGGATGGCCTCGCCCGCCACGGCCTGGGCGCGCTCGTCAATGCCGGCCACCACCTGGGCCACGGCCTTGTCCATGCCGCGGCGCAGGCCCACGGGGTTGGCCCCGGCGGCGACTGCACGCATCTCCTTTTGGTTGATGTGCATGCATTGCTCGGCAGCTGACCAGCTGCCACGAGCCACTCCCTCAGGCGAGTCCTGCAGGTCTGGCAACACAGCTCCCCACCCAACGTCAGAAGCATCCACAAACAGCTCAACAGTGGCAGGGCGCAAAGCTATAGGAGAAGACAGATGCCTAGTTGGAATGCTAGCCCACCACTCAAGATCTCGAAAAGCTTGGCGGGACAGCCGGACGTCCCCATTCCACCCAGGAACAGATGCGCAAGCATCATACAGGCTTCTGAGGAAAAGGTTAGCCGGCATAACCGCAAGCCGTACCGACTGCGCAAAACCACAAAAGGACGCGAGCTCACGCTTGGGGACAAGCCTGCGGCGGAGCTTGGCAGAGACAGCAATGTCCCTGGCCATACGGGTAAGCCGTGCAAGCTTGGCAGGTGGCACAGAGAAAGTGCCAGCTGCCAGATCCACAGTGAGCCCAAGGTGCTCAAGCCGCTGCACAGGCTCCCATATGGCCAGGGACATTGCTGTCTCTGCCAAGCTCCGCCGCAGGCTTGTCCCCAAGCGTGAGCTCGCGTCCTTTTGTGGTTTTG
>JBJTWP010000095.1:0-11077 GCA_046081805.1 Cyanobacteriota bacterium | reverse complement strand
GTCTCAAACCAGGTGACCTTTGATGCAGCCGCAGGATTGAGGCCACTCCTCCCTCGTCAGGGCTGGAGGGCCCAGTTGCCGGCGCGGTATGTCTTGCCATATGGCAATGCTAGCACGGCCATCTGGCGTTATTGGCATTGCGACTCGTTGGAGCCTCCAGCATTTCCGAGGCCCACGACCTACGCAAGGTGCACGCTGAACTCCCTACCGATAGGAGATAAAACAAGGAGAATGAGGAGCATATAGCTTAGACCTTCGGATTGGTCGCTTACAACATATGGTCCTTCACGTAGCAATACCTGCCAAGCACTTCAGTTTCCATTTTGCCTGAGTGAAATGTCCCAGTCACCATCGGTCCAGCCAGCGCTCGCCATCAACTGGCCGCCAAGAGCCAGGAAATTCAACAAAAGACATCTGGTGGTGGCTCAGGTGTATGGCGTTGTGAGCCGATTTCCCGCCTGCATCAAAGGTCACCTGGTTTGAGACCGGTATGATTGGCGATTCGATACAGCATCCTGGAGCCAATCTCTTCGCCATCATGGAATATAAAGACATAGTCTGGACAATCTGCATGTTTAAGGGTTTAGTGAGATCTCGACTGTCGCTTAACTCTCTATCCAGTTGAATGCAAGGCCAACAGAATTTTTTTGGCTTTTGCTGACGGCCAATTGCTCATGCAGAGAGTGGAAGCGAAAACTGGATGCTGACTGGCTCGGATTCGCCATTTTCAAGCCGATCGGCGATAACACGAAGTGCTAAGACTTCAGCCTTTGCCATTGCATCAGCAGAGGAACTTCCATAAGCAAGGACTCCAGGTAGCTCTGGCACCTCGGCGATCCAACGACCGTCTACTTCTTGTTCGCATTCCAACGTGAAATTCATGTTTACCGCCCAGCTGATGCCACTGTAGCCAGAACCCAGGTTCGAGCGCATCCATTCCTTCCGCGCAGCCCGGCCCCCTTCCCAGAGATTCGGCTAACTCTCCGAATCAGAAGCGGGCTGGCTTCTCAGCTTAGATCTGATCCTCCGCACCCTCCTTCTGAATCTGGGTGTTAGCCGGGGAGGATAATCACCATATAAGGAGTTGTCTCTTGAGAACTAGGGCTAGCAGCAATTTATAGGTTTTCAGAGCCTTGGAGTAAGCATAATGAGCGAAGAGCGCGTATTACTGCATAATCTGAAGTGCCATAATGGTCCTAAGCAAGTTTGAGCAAGTCGATGTGACCCACCTGTTGGCACCTCGGTTGATAATCTCTCTAATTAATTAATCATGCAACCCTCTGGCAGAACGGTTATCTCTGTCGATTCATCACGCCGGCCAGTTTCGCATTTGGACATTTGCTGATTCAGTCTCTCACTGCAGACCTTTGGTGAATCAAGAAATCTATTCAGTCCTCGGGAGAACACCTCAGCTAAAGCGAAGAATGCTATCCCGTGCCAAGAAGTTAATCAATTTTGCGTTATTTGTCTTTTTTATGGGAGGCTTTAAGCCTTCACGATATGCTAGATGGGCACCTAATAAAGAAAGCGGATAGAGGCTGATGTGACTGGCATTACAACGATAGTCTGATCATTCAGATGCACGCACGCCGTGGGCAAGAGAGGCATCTGGGATATTCAGCTAGGAGTCGCCAAGCTCCAGGATTAAAAGCCGGAACTTAAGCGACTGACTGCTTCCGTCCCATGGCAGTTCATTCAGCCACTACTTGAAAGGGGTTAGACGTAAGAGTGCAAGTGCGCGGAATGGCGAAAGAGCAATGATCTACTGATCCTCTGCAAGATAGTGGTTTTCCAGCAGCTCTTCATCCTTAGCGATGAAGTGCTCGAATTCCAGGTTATTGACAGGCGTTCCTTCGAGGAGTTAGCGTTTCTTGGCTTATGTACAGCATCCCAGAAGCCACCCCATCTTTACCTTCAGAGAGAGACTTTGCAAGACTGATGTCATCGAGGAGCTCTTTGAGATGTTTGAGCCCGATCTCCGTTCCCAGGGCCTTGAGGCCCGCAGCGGCCAGATCATTGATGCAACTCTTGTCCCTGTTCCGAAGCAAGGCATTACTCTCTAGGCAAACGCGCAAATCAAGGCTGGTAAGGACCCTCGAGATTGGCATGACAACGGAGACCGATTGCGGTAGAAGGTCGTAGACGCTTACTGGTGATAAAGAACGGGAGAGGCGATCGGTGAACAGCAGCTCCGGATACAGGGCCGCCACGGATCCAATCAATCGTGCCCTCGAGATTCGGGCAGAGGATGTGCTCTTATGGCCTGAGGTTTCTCCAGTTTGAGTTCAGCACACCCGGAATCACTCAGTTTCTCACCGCCGATCAGGCTGACAACGCCATCGCCAGTGGGGGTGATTCTTTTGCCGGTGAACACCCGGCCCACCATCCGCTTCACCCCCAAGCTCCTGAGGGCGATGTCGTGCTCAGGTGCGGGGCAGACGTTTATCTGGGGAGGCTCTGAACAACTTGCCGATAAAGAACACCTAAGATATTGGTCACAAGCACCCCCCTTTACTCTGTGACCGGTCGTTACCTTCGATCATGGCCTGAGGCTATGTTGATGCTGTTACTGACGGGCCTGTTTCCTCTGCAGGCCACTGCCACAGCAGCGGACCTGGCAGCGTCAAGAACCTTGCTGCAAAAGGCATGGGCAGCGGATCCCCAGACCTCTAGGCGACCCCTTCCCCCTGTGACCCCTGTACCTGAAGGCTCGCTCCAAGAGCGATGCCCATCCGAAGCCGGGAGAATCGGGAATGCACCGGTGGCCTACTGCCCGGCACTGAAGCAGGTGCTCGTGGATTCCCTTGCGATCGAGGTAGCGTCCGGTGGACAGGGGCAGATTGGTGTCGTCTTTTGGATAGCCTTCGGGCTCTCACAGAGTCTGCTGAGTGCCATCGCCCCGGCTGGTGAATCGGTGCCTGCGGAGAAGTCGCTGCAGACCACCTGTCTGGCAGGAGTGATCCTGGCAGGGAGCAATGCAGTCGGCGCCGATGGGCTCAATCGTGCCCTGAAGCTGATTCGCCTCTCGCCTGTGCTGCGCAACCGAGAACAGTTTGGCTCTGTCCGCCAGCAGTCCTACGCTCTGCTTACCGGGATCGGCCGAACGGAATCCGACTGTTCTGCTGCCTCCATGGCTGGGCTGGCCCAGGATGCAGTACCAGACCGGGACCTGCTGCGACAACTAGAGCCGCGCCGCGGGAGCGGGATCGGGATCGAAATCTTCTGCCGCCAACCCCCCAGCTGCCCCAGGCGCCTCACCCACGGTCACGGCTTTCAGGGTGCCTGACCGGTGCGATCAGCGGCTGCTTCCCACAAGGGTGAAGGCGGCCCAGTCGATCGGGCTGGGGTTCTCCTTCATCGTCAGCAGCATCGCTTGGCGGAGTGCCTGCGCCCTTGAGAGCTTGCCTTCCACCATCCCTCGGTAGAACGCCACCATCAGCTGCTGACTGGGACTGTCCGGCACCTTCCAGAGAGTGATCACGGTGGAGGTCGCGCCGGCGGCCAGCACCGCACGGGACAGGCCGGCGACTCCATCCCCGGACAGTCTTCCCAGCCCGGTGTCGCAGGCGCTCATCACGAACAGATCGGCCTTGAGATCGAGGTCGAGCAACTCGTTGGCCGTGAGCATGCCGTAGCTGTCATTGCGGAGCGCTTCCCCCTTCAGGTCTGGATCCGGAGCGAGAACCAGTGCCCCGGGCAACCCCGTGATCAGGTTGCTGTTGAACAACAGCCCATGAGTGGCCAGGTGGATCCAGCGGGCCTTCGCAATCTTTGCGAGAACCGCTTTCTTCGTCGCTGCCGCGCCGATCAGTGGCTGACCCCCCAACAGGGTCGCGATCGCCGTCACCTCCTCCTCGGCGCCCAGAAGGGGTTCCAGCTCGTGGGGAGGTTCCCCTTCGACGGCAGGCAGCCTGGGCATCGTGGGATTCCCCACCAGAAGGCTTCCCCCGGAGTTTGCGCCTCGTCGAGAGGCCCGCTCCTGCACCAGATCAAGGATCTGCACCGAGGGCGCCATCAGAAGAGTGTGCCGTTCGATCAGGTGGCGGTTCGTTGGGTCCAGCAAGGCCGCAAACGGCACCTCGAACAGGACGTCATCGGGAACAATCACCACCTCCGCCATCGGATCGGCGGGCAGATCGCTGGCGATCGGAGCGATCAGGAGGTCGTGGAGGCTGCGCAGATCGGCGACGAGCCTTGCCTCAACGGAATCCGCTGCGGGGGCCGCCGGGGTCGCCGTGACTGGGCGGGTGCCTCGGGACCGCCTCTGGGCGGAGCGTGAACGCGTCCCTTCCCTCCGGAGACACTCACCCTCTCCGAAGCAGCGCATCCGCGATACGAGACCGGCCAGGTCCGGCGCGGTCGCGGTCGGGGTCGGGGAAGGGCTCTCCAGGCTGACCCGCCGGACTGTGATCTCGCCCCGGGGTGGAATCACCCAGATGAAGAGCTCATCACTGCGGGGCCCTGTGACGGCGACATCGGCACGGCGGGCAGGCCGGATGGAGTACTCCACAATCGTGGCGCCGTTCCTCCGGGCAACCGCCTGGATGCCGGCGAGATCAAGGCCCTCCGCGGCGGGGGTCGATCCCTTCCGGCGGCGGAGCAGATCAGCGAAGGCCTGAGCGCGGCCCGCTTCGGCCACGAGGAGGGCCTGCTGGCCTTGGTCCTGGGCTATCAGCGCGGCCTGAAGATCGGTATAGGCGGGTTCGACGAAGTCGAAGCTCGCGGTGTTGAGGATGTCGTCCCTGCTGACGAGGCGGCGTTCCTCCTTCCCAAGGACAATGGCCTGGCGCAGGGAGGTTTCCGCTTCCCGCGGACGCCCCTGGGCCAGCTGGATGCCGCCAATCTTCATCATCAGCAGCTTCAGGCGACGCGGATCCGTGCCGCCCTGCTGGAGGTCGGCGCTCTGGCGGAACCACCTCAGGGCTCCCTCCGGATCCTTCCTGGAGAGGCTCACGTCCCCCAGAATCGCAAGAGCCTCCGCAGTGGACGCCGTTTCCTGCCGCTGGCGGGCCATGGCCAGATCGGCCCGAGCCAGCTGGTCGGCTCTCTCGAGATTGCCGCTGCCCAGTTCCACCAGCGCCAGGTTCCCGGAGAACTCCCCGATCGCGGCGGCGTCCTGCTCCCGGTTGGCTAGGTCCAGTCCGGCCTCGAAATAGATTCGGGCCGCGGCCAGTCGTCCCGATTTGTATTCGGCGGCCCCCAGATTCATCAGGAGTCCTTTCACGGCTGGCGTTCGACTGGTACGAGCCAGATCGAGAGCCCAGCTCAGCATCGCCGCTGCTCCCCCACTGAACTCCACCCGGCGGTAGAGCCGGGCCATCGCCTCCAATGCCGTGATCTGGGCATCCACGTTCCTGTTCGCCTGTGCCACCACGAAGGCCTGACGAAGGGACGCGAGGGCCTGCTGATAATCCCCGGCCCCTTCATAGGCGTAGCCAAGGGTGCCGAGGGCCTGCAGGCGTCCGTTGCTGTCATCCAGCTTCCTGGCCAGCTCCGCCGCAGCCCGCAACTGGACGATGGCCCGTGCGTGCCGGCCGAGCCTGTACTCCGCCACACCAAGCCGGAACAGCAGCAGTTGCTCTCCTTCCCGATCGCCCAGGCGGCGGCTCAGAGCGAGAGCCGGTTCACCGACGCGGAGAGCGGCATCGAAGCGGTTCAATTCCAGATATGCCCCTGTGAGGTTGGAGATGGTGATTGCCTCCTCCTTCGCGTCGCCAAGCCGGCGGTAGATGGCGAGGGCTGCCTCGTAGGCCCTGACGCTCTGCTCCCAGCGGCTCTTCATACCCAGTTCGATGCCTTCGGACAGCAGCGCGTACGCGGCGTTCCTCTGGCTTGATCCCCCCTGAGCCAGCCGCAAAGGGGTAGGGCCCACGAACGGAAGCTCGCGCCGAAGGCTTCTGGCGCCAGATCCGCTGAACGCCGCTTCGCTGTCCGCGAAGGCTGGAGCGTGGCCGAATAGGAGGCCGATCACGAAGAGGCACATGATCCGCATCGCTCACTGCCCGATTGACTGGATCGCCTGCATCGTGTTCCGGACTCGTTCCAGACCCTCGGCATTACCTTCGCTGCGATAGATCTCGGCGGCAGTCTCAAGATCCTTGATGGCAACCTTCTTGTTGGTCGTGGACAGCTTGATCACCACCACGGCCCGATTGAAGTAGGCATCGGCAAAACGTGGATCGATCATCTTGGCTCGGGTGTAGTCCATGAGAGCGCCTGGAAGATCCTGGGTCTGTACCTTGGCATTGCCGCGATGGAACACGGCTTTGGCATGCTGGGAGTTGATCTTCAGGGCCCTGTCGAAGTCGGAGATGGCCGCTGGGTAGAGGGCGAGCCTGCTCAGGCTCAGCCCTCGCGCAAAATAGGCTTCGGCGTTCTGTGGGTTCAGCTCGAGGCTCCTGGTGAGATCCACCACAGCATCGCCCCATTGTCCGAGCCCGAACAGGGAGGCCCCCCGACCGAAGTAGGCGCGGTCGGAACGGGGATCTAGCCGAATGGCATCACTGAAGGCTTGCACAGCCGCGGCATAGCTGCCGTTTGAAGCCAGGCGCATTCCCTGGGACAGGGCGGCTTCTGCGGTTGCGGTTGCCTGGGCGAGGGGGAATGGATGCCGGCTCAGAGCACCGGCAACGGTGCTGTCAGGGGTGCCAGGAACGGCGCCGGCGGGCATGTTGCTGAGCAGAAACGTGAACAGTGCTGACGCCAGTCCGTTGAAGAGGGCGGCAGGGCCAGGCAGAAACTGATCGTGGTTCATTCGGATCCTGATTTCTCGTGGTTACCCGGCGGCGCCGCTTTCCTATCCCTTTCCCCCACTTTCTCTCTACCACCCTACATCCGGTTCCGCCGATGTTTCTTGCGTTCGTTCATGAATGTTTCCAGGGCCAACCCCGCTTCCCTGCTGCGAGGATCATCGGCTCCCCAGTTGGCCTCCAGGATCGTGAGCGCCTGCCGGTAGTGGGCCTCCGCTGATCGGTGCCGTGCCCCTTCGTCTTCCAGCACCGCCAGGTTGAGCAGGAGCACACCCCGGTCGGGATGGACGGGGCCCAGCACCTGCTCCGTCAGGCTGGCGGCGTGCTGCAGCTGATGCAGAGCCTCCGCCGTTGCTCCCTCCCGGCGGAGGACTCCGGCCAGGTTGTTGTGTAGCGTCAGAGACAGGATCGAGATTCGATCTCCTGTGTCGGCGAGTGCCCTGTGGTACTGCGCAGCGGCCTCGCCTGTCCGGTCCTGCGCCGCCAGAACGAGGCCCAGATTGTTGCGGCTGATGATCACCCGGTCGTCGTCGGAGGGAAGCCAGTGTTCGCGCAGTGCCAGGGCCTGCCTCAGCAACGGCTCTGCCTCGGGCTCGCCCCGGTCATGGAGCACGAGGCCGAGGCCATTGAGAGCGCCTGAGACCTCGAGGCTCAGCTGGTCGGATTGACGCCTCAGCGCCAGGGCTCGCCGGAAACTCTCTTCGGCCGTCTCGGCATCCCCCAGTTCCCGCTGGACTTCGCCCAGGGCCTCCAGAACGGTGGCCTCTGCGGCTACGCCTTCATCGCCCCGGGTGAGGACGCGCTGGTGAGCCAGCTCGAGCCACGGCCGTGCTGCTCGATAGAGACCCTGAGATCCGTGGAAGCGCCCGAGCGCGAGCGGTGGCCGGAAAACTTCTGCGGGCGCGAGGAGCTCACAAGGCCAGGAGGCGATCGCTTCCAGATGGGGCTGAGCCATCAGCCACCATGCCCGCTGATCGGCGTCCATCACCTCGGGCATGTCTCGGGCCCAGGCGGACACCGCTGCCGCCACTCGCCGTTGCCGTGCTGGCCGCCCTCCGGCATCTGCCCGGGCCAGGGCTGCCACCAGATCGTGGAGCACAGGATGAAGCCGGACGACGCCTGCCCCGGTGCGCTCCAGCAGGCTCTGGGCGATGAGCCCGCTGCGGGCGTCCTCCCACGGTTCCTCCGGGACTCCGGCTGGTGGGCAGCCCCCGAGCAACACGGCAGGCACCGGTGCCTGGGGGAGTTCCCCCAGGCACAGAGCCAGTTCCTGCTCCAGAGGTGCCAATGACTCCCAGATCCACTGGAAGCCTGCCTGGAGACCCTGGTCGATCAGCTGCTCCGGCGCCTTTTCCTGCAGGACCTCCGCCAGGGCTCCCTTCTCGACGAGCCGCTGCTGCAGGACGGCGGGAGTGAGGTCGGGATCCTTCCGAAGCTGGCGGCTCAGCAGCGTCAGCGCCAGAGGAAGGTGACCAACCTCAGCGGCGATGACCAGGGCGTGGGAGCGATCGCCCGTGGTGAAGGGTGGCCGGCCGCTGCGCCGTTCGAGCAGCCGGAGCGATTCCTCAGGCCGGAGCGGCTGGAGTTCCAGCTCATGGATCCGGCCTTCGAGGTGGAGCCGAGTGGTGATCAGCGTCCTGAATCGCTCCGGCATTCCACTGGCCAGACGCTGTAGGAGAGCACCGTCGGTTGCATCATCGAGGAGCAGCAGCACCGGGCTGGGTGCTTGCGGCCACTGATCCAGGCACCATCTCAGTCGTGCATCGAGGTCGAAGTTCTCGGGTGGGTGAAGCTGCTGACGTGCCGCCGCGAAGTGAATCAGCTGCTGGGCGACGTTGTCCCAGCCCTGCCGCGCATCCAGGCGACAGATGGCATGCCAACGTCCGCTGCGCCGCAGCCGATGGGCTGTGAGGAGAGCCAGACTCGTTTTACCGACACCATCCATCCCACTGATCACCATCGACGCGGCAGGCTCCCGGAGGGCCCTGGTAACAACGGGCAGGTTGTCGGCCAGGCCGGGCCAGTCGTCGGGGTTCAGGGAAACGACAGGCAGATTGTGCTTGGTTTCGTGTTGCCGGAACAGGCGGACATCCAGTCCTTCGATGGCCTGGTTCCATCGACGTTCGATCACCTCTCGCAGCGGCTTCAAGAAGATGCCGAAGAGGGCGGGAATCGCAGCCAGCAGCAGCAGCAACAGCAGCGGTTTAAAGCGCGAATCCGGAATCCAGCTCCTCAGCAGATGCTCAACCTCCTCCAGATAGGTGCTTGATTCGGATCCCTGTTCGGCGGCAAGAACCTGCCCATCAAGGAGAACCGCCAGCCCGGATGATGCGGTTGCCAGTGAGACCAACCACCGCCGTGATCGTGGCGGGCGGCGACGAGGGGTCGTTCGGAACGGCTTCATCAGCCACTGACCTACTTTAAGTGTCGAAGCCTAGAAGTGTCGCACGCTATCACCCAGCAGATGCCGCCGGCCCGCTCGCGGCAGTGGCATCTGCACTGCACACCCCGTCGCCCGTGTAACGCAGCCTCGCCATCGCTGCTCACGTCCTCCGGCAACCAATGTCACCAATCGCCCGCTGCTGGAGCAGGCCGTCCTTACCTGATGGGACGGGGCCAGTGGCGCGACAGGCGGGCGGCAAATCCGGGCCAGGTCTCCCTTGTCCCGCACCCAACCAGCGAGTAGCGGGACCACGAGTGGGCTTCTGCTGCAAGCGATCCGAAGCCCACCCGCTCACGTCTCCCCCAGCCCTTAAAACAGAATGCAATACGGAGAAACCTTTGCACTGCAATGCCGCATGACGATCAACGCATTTCTGGCTTTTCGGGGCAGGGTAGGGGGGTCTGCGGAAACCAGAAAAGGCTTGGGCCAAACGCAACCGGGGGAGTGGATCACCTGCTGCGCTGTAAACAGCATTCATTCATTGAACCAGAACTGATCCGCTTGTGCACCATTGTCATGGCTCTAATCTCTTCGTCACCTAACAGACAGCATCCAGCATCCCAATCGAAACTATTCAGCAAGCAAGACATATGAAAATATTAGGTTTTTCCAAGGCTACTCACCAAGTAATGTCTTTTCTGCGACCATCCGACAACTCGATAGTCTTTGCCCTTCACTCCGCAAAGCCACTACCAGCCTGATGAAGAGTAAACCTCTCAGTTGTACAGGGAGTGACAGATGGTTTTAGGTGACTGGCTAACGCTGTATGGACGGATCCTCGTATGAAGTGCTGCTGCACCGTTTTTGCCGCCTATCACAACGGCTGCAAGCTGGAGCTATGGCTACAACCCTGTCGTGGCAATGCTTTTCATAAAACCCTGCCAAGACCCTGTCGCCATATACGGATCCGCCTATAACCGTTCACTAGGATACAAAACCACGATCCCGAACCATGAGGCCAGCCACCGGCAATTTGGATAAGGAAGTAGGATATCTTTTTTTCCGAGCAATACTCAAATGCGAATTACGCTGGGCCCCGAGACATAATCGAGTAGTATGCTGCCTTCATTGTTGGCACTCGTGCAATTGTTTGCCAACGGCGGATAGTGACCAGATTGCAACTATGAAGCAAATATAGGCTAAGCTCTTGCTTTGCTGATCCTTCGAACGTTCATCATCACCCATCCGTAAAAACAATAGCATCCTTTCCGAACCTTTTAATCGGGTCGGGTGCGTGATGTTGTTAGCCTTGAGAGCCAACGGCCGTGACCTCAATATGATGACATAGTCCAGAATGGGCGATATTAACTCTCACCATCTTTGCCTGCCCTGAAGCTAGAGCTACTGGGACAGAAGATGTGGCAGCTTAAGTATATCCATAAAACTCTCCATCTTCGAAGATCTCGATTATCGCCTTCCCGCTAACGCTGTTTGGATTGCGTTTGATTGCATTGAACGAGACTCGACAGAGACCCCTTTGACGTTTCATGGTAATATTATTAACGTCAAACACTCTTTGCTGTGTCAAACGATATAATGACCAAAAAAATAGCATAGCTATTAATCCTAGGATTATGAAGACTTGACTATTAGAAAGCGAAGGCGTTTTCGGCGGCTGTACCTGCTTGCTGATTTGAGGCGCCGGTTAAGGAGAGCCTCTTTGCAAATCATCTTCTTTTCTCAAGAAAGATTACCTCCGCGGTTTGGATTAGTTCTAGCCACTGCAAACTTGGCTAACTCTTATTAGGTGGTTTCCGTGAACCACCATGCCGGCTCTGTCCCTTTCCGTGAACCACCTCCGCGCATCCAGAGAAATCCTAGCTGCCACAACCGCTTTTGGGCAATTGTGTTCGTGGTAAAGAGTGGCTATCGGACCCGGTATCCA
>JBJTWP010000094.1:0-4895 GCA_046081805.1 Cyanobacteriota bacterium | reverse complement strand
CACCCGGCGCAGGTCGCGGAAACAGGGCAGATAGCGCGCCGCCACCTGCCCACTCACCTGCTCGGCGGTGCTGCGGTTGTAGGTATGGCTGGTGAGGTTGCAGTCCTGCACCATCGCCAGCCAGGCCTCGCCATCGCCGATCAGGCCCACTCTGAACGCCAGACGCAGCGTGTCGCGCGAACCGATCAGGCCGGCATTGCCCTCCGCCAGCAGCAGATCCCGCAGGCTGTTCCAGCCCAGCTCAAAGCAGTACTCAAATGCCTTGATCAGCCCCTGACGCTCCCGCTCATTGAGCGACGGCGGCTGGAAGAAGGTCTCCAGCTGATCGAGCGCCTGGCAGAAATTGGCGAAACGCTGCTGACAGCGGATGTCGGGCGGCATGGCGTCGGGGCGATTGGGGCAGTCTGAAGCCCGGCCGCGCCTCAGCCGGGCCAGCAGGCCGGGCTCAAACCGCCCGAACGGCTCCCCCAGTGGAACCAGCCTTCTGGCCGGCCCCGTCCGTGGAAAGAACAGCTTCTGATCAGCAGATGGGCAAAACAAAAAGCCGACATACGGTGAACGTAAAGACCCGGAATCACCAGGTAGGAACACTTCAGCAGGGGCTGGTTCCGGGAATCATGCAGGGCGAGACCTCTTGGGGAGCAGCGCAGATCTCACTGCCAGTTCTTCGCCACGACCTCAGCGAGATCGTCAACGCGCTGGCTGTCAGTAGCCAGATCAATTCAAGCTGACATGCCATTAGGGCCGCCACCGCAGCCGAACGCCGGCTTCGTGGCACTCGCATGTTGAAATTTTTTGATTGGGCTACTTAGCTCCACTCGTTGTCGTACCAGCAAGCAATCTTCACCCTATTGCCGCCCATTGAGCAGGGGCAAGCCTGGCCGCTCCCCGAGCACTGGCAGCCTCGGCCGCTCCTCTCCCAGGCTGCTGTGGCTACGGCTGGCTGGAGATGGCGGCATGACAACCAACCCAGCAGATTCCCACGCCATCACTGACGTGATGGTTGCCCCTGACTGACGGCCACCTCTCACGAAAGCCAGTCATGCGACAGCAGATTGGTGGGCCTTGTCCGCTGGCTGGGGTTGATCGTTCCGCGTGAACCAAGCGCGGTGGCTGTCGCCTTGGCGACGACCTGCTGCAAGGAGGCCAGGCCGATCCGCACAACGTCCATGCCTCGCTGCCAGTGGGGATCCACCTGCCGACCCAGTCTGGATCCCGCAGCCCACTGCTCTCCAGCTGGACGCCGCCGAATATCTGGTGGCGGACCTGCTGCTTGCAGCAGAAGCGCTCGGCGTCGCCTCAGGCCAGATTCAGGCTGGGATCGAGGTTGCTGACTAGGTACCAGGGCTCGGTGATGCGGATGCAAATGGGGTGGGCCAGCAGCAGATTGGCGCTGGAGGAGCCAGCAGCCCTGCCTGTTCCCTCCCATCGTGGAACCAGCTGCCCAGGAGCTGCCCAGCCAGCCAGAGGACCAGTCCCAGCCTGGCCACGGCGCTTGTGCTGGTCACCCTGCAAGGCCCCCTGGAGCTGGCTGGAGCCTCTCCTACGGGGTGGACTTGCCCATCAGGATTCCCATTCCGCCCAGGATCACCACCGCCCCCAGCAGGTCACGACCGCTGAACTCGGTCCCATCCACCAGGCGCAGCCAAATCAGCGCCACGGCGACATAGACGGCGCCATAGCCCGCATAAACCCGCCCCGATGCGGTGGGGTGCAGGGTGAGCATCCAGGCGAACAGGGCCAGGGACAGTGCCGCAGGGATCAGCAGCCACAGCGGTCGCTGATGCTTCACGACCAGATCAGTGAGGTAGCAGCCGAGGATCTCGGCCACGGCGGTCAGCAGGAACAGGCCGGTGGTGGTGAGCACAGCCGGGTCATCGCTGATGTCATGGTCGCCGGCGATCGGCAGCACTGGTGTGGTGCCTGAATCCCGGACCGATCCCGCGCTCAAACACCTGACGCCAGCAGCGCGGTGGGCCATGGCGGAGCTGCCTCCCACCGGTCCCTGCGGGATTTCCATACGGCGTCGAACCTGGCTGGCGGACCAAGACTGAAGGGTGGCTTTCAGGGAGGTTCCGATGGTTTGGATCACCGCTGGCGCAGGCCACCCCGCCGCAGGCAGGATCAGGCGCTGGCCACTTCTGAGGGCATCGGTTTGCGCCGCCGCTTTGGCTGCGGGAATCACGGCCCGTTGTGTGGAGGCGGCTCCCACCCCAGTTGGAGCCAACCCGGTGCCCCTTCCCACCGCGACGCCAGCCGGTGCGGGCTGGGGCGGTCTGCCGATGGGCCAGCGCTCCGTCGATGCCCGTTTCATCGTGATGATGATCCCCCACCACGAGGGCGCGATCGCGATGGCAGACCTGGCTCTCAGGCGCTCCGAGCGGCCGGAGATCCAGGCCCTGGTCGAGCGGATCCGCACCAGTCAGAGTCGCGAGAACGCCCAGATGCGCCGCTGGTATCGGCAGTGGTACGGCACTGATGTCCCCGCCTGGCCCGGCACGGGCAGGGGCGGCGGTATGGGCATGCCCGGCTTCTCCACCAGCCTCGAGGCCCTGCGGACGGCACCCGATTTCGATCGGGCCTTTCTCGAGCAGATGATCGCCCACCACAGAAGCGGATCGTCTTGACGGTCAGGCCGGAGCGGCGGGCCACCTCGCCGAGTCTTCAGGGGTGGACTCGGGGATGGGACAGGCACCACTTGACTCTCCACCAAGGGGAGAGTGCATCGTAGGGCTGATCCATTGGCTGCGTTCTCTCGATGTGCCCTGCTCCCGCCGTACCGGCGCTGTTCGGCCTGCTGATGGCCACGGTTCCGGCCCGGGCTCAGATGGATCCGCATCAGCACCATCAAATGATGCACGCTCCCGCCGCTGGGCAGGCGCCAGCCCCCTCGCCGGCACCCATGCCGCTGGATCACAGCGCCCACAACCACGCTGTGGGCCCTGCGGGCAGCACCTATGACCTGCGCTGGATCGACGGGATGGTGCAGCACCACACCGGCGCCCTGCGCATGAGCGAGTTTGTGTTCGACATCGGCGTGCCCGGGGTGGGATCTCTGGGCAAGCAGATCTGGCGGGATCAGGCCCAGGAGATCAAGGCGATGGGCCAGTGGCGCAAGGCCTGGTACCCCCAGGCTCCTGTGTACCCCGTGGCTTTCAGACCGGGTGGCGATCCCAATGTGATGTCCGATCTGGTGCGCATGAGCAAGGCAAAGATCCAGGTCATGCAGATGATGACCTCGTCGCCCACGCTTGAGAACCGGGTGACCTGGTTCCTGGAGGGGATGCTGCACCACCACGGCGGCGCGCTGCTCATGGCTCACGACGCCCTGGAGAAATCCAACAATCCGACGATCCAGCGCCTGGCGCGGGACATCATCGTCAACCAGCGGCGCGAGATCATCCAACTGCGCAAGATGCTGCAGCACGATGGACTGAACAAGCCGGAGTATCACCAGTACGACAGGCTGTTCTCCATGAACTGAGGGATTTTCTCCGAACTCTCCAATCACGCATCACCATGAAGATCTCCCCAGTACTCCAGGCCGCTCTCGCTGCTTCCCTGCTGATCGGTGCAGGCGCGTCTGTCCCCGTTCAGGCGCAGGCCAATGACATGTTTCCCACCAAGGCAGCGGCGGAACAGCGCGCCAAACAGCTCAGGTGCAGCGGCGCCTTCTCCATGGGCAGCGAATGGATGCCCTGCAAGGATTTGGCCGCCGATCAACAGGCCGTGCGGAAAGGATCCTGACGGGCCCGCAGGCTTTGGCTGAACCCTTCAGCGGAGAGCCTCATCCCTGAACGAGCATCACCACCCCCATCCGGGCCATGGCGATGAACACCGCAACGCCCGGGGTACGGGACATGTTCGCGGCTTCCGGCTTCACGCTCAGCAATGCCGCCAGGTCGGCCCCAAACTCCTCATGGGCACCGAGGCGCTCGGGCAGGCGCAGCACCCGATCGACCACGGCGGCGAGCGCCTGCATCCAGCCCTCAGGATCGCTGCAGGGATCCAGCCCCCAGCTCACGAAGGCGGCGCTGGCGAGGCGGGCTCCCGCTTGTCGGGCGATCCCCTGTCGCCTGGCGATTCCCTCGGGCGTCAGCCCAGGGCCTGTGACATCCACCTGCCGCTGGCTCATCCAGCCGAGCACGGAGCGGGTTGTGTTCAGCCGGCAGAGAGGCGGGCCCAGCAGCGGCGCCTCCACCAGGCCCCGGATCAGCGGGCAGGCCCGGCTCTGGCGGCGGCTGATGGCAGCGACGAACGGCTCCCATTCCTGGCGGCGGAGCGGCAAGGGACGCGGTCAAGGCAGGCGAGGTGAAGGGCACCGCTCGTACACGTATACATTGCTTGAAATCCGCTGGGTCGTCCATGGCCGCCAAGCGCTGTTCCTCCAGCCGGGAGGGCAAGGTGCTGCTCTCCTGCTGGATCACAGAAGAGCTGCGCATGGAGCTCGATCGGGTCTGGGCCGCTAAGGGCCTGCGGCCCCACGGCCGCACCCAGAAGGGCATGGAGGAGATGATCGCCACCTACCTGGATGCCCAGCGGGAGAGCTGAGGCCATGGGCGCCATCCATCACGACGGTCATCACCACGACAGCCCGCAGGGAGGCAGTGGCGGCCGCTCCGGCAGGGCGTTCCGCTGGAGCATCGTTCTCAATAGCGGTCTGACGGCGCTGCAGCTGGTGATCGGCCTGGCCTTCGGGTCGCTGGCGCTGATCGGCGATGCCCTGCACAACCTCGGCGATGTGATCGGTCTGGCCCTGGGTTGGGGCGCCGATCGCCTCAGCAGGCGACCGGCCCGCGGGCGGTTCACCTACGGCTATGGGCGCAGCACCCATATGGTCTCGCTGATCAATGGGCTGCTGATCTTCGCGGCGGGGGCTGTGGTGGTGGTCGAGG
>JBJTWP010000093.1:0-12947 GCA_046081805.1 Cyanobacteriota bacterium | reverse complement strand
CCCCTGGTGGCCAACCACAACCAGCTGCTGAAGCTCGAGCGCGAACAGCACGAGGCCCGCAGCCTGCTGAAGGAGCATCGCGGCGATCCGGCCATGGAGGAGCTGGCCCAGGAGGAGCTGGCCCAGCTGGCGGAGGCGATTGCAGCGCTGGAGCATGGGCTCACCCTCGCCCTGCTGCCCCGCGATCCCCGCGACGAGCGCAGTGTGATGCTGGAGATCCGGGCCGGTGCCGGCGGTGATGAGGCCGCCATCTGGGCCGGTGACCTGGCCCGGATGTATGAGCGCTACGCCCAGAGCGTGGGCTGGACGGTGGCGGCACTGAGCGCTTCGGAGGCCGAACTCGGCGGCTACAAGGAACTGATCCTGGCGATCCGCGGCGACGGCGTCTACAGCCGGCTGAAGTTCGAGGCCGGGGTGCACCGGGTACAGCGGGTGCCCGCCACCGAGAGCCAGGGGCGGGTGCACACCTCCACCGCCACGGTGGCGGTGATGCCCGAGGCCGATCCGGTGGAGGTGCAGATCGACCCCGGCGACCTGGAGATCAGCACCGCCCGCTCCGGCGGTGCCGGCGGCCAGAACGTGAACAAGGTGGAGACAGCGGTGGACCTGCTCCACAAGCCCACCGGCATCCGGGTGTTCTGCACCCAGGAGCGCTCGCAGCTGCAGAACCGCGAGCGGGCCCTGGAGATCCTGCGGGCCAAGCTCTACGAGCGCGAGCTGGCGGAGGCCAACGCCAAGGAGCGCTCCGCCCGCCTGGCCCAGGTGGGCAGCGGCGATCGCAGCGAAAAGATCCGCACCTACAACTACAAGGACAACCGGGTGACCGATCACCGGCTCGGGCGCAACTTCTCGCTCGATCCGATCCTCGACGGCCAGCTCGCCGATGTGATCGGCGCCTGCATCACCGCGGACCAGAACCGGCTGCTTGAGGAGCTGGCCGAGCAAGTAGCGGCCTGAAGCCATGGCAGAGCCGGCAGGCGGCACTGGGTGGGTCAGGCCGCCATCACGTATTTGGCCCACTCCTGGTTGCGGCCAGAGCGGATATGGCGGATCGCTTCAAAGCTCAGGCTGCTCGGGGGGCGATGGGGCTGGCGGGCCAAGGGCATGCCGGCCTCCCGCGGCGTGCGGTTGCCCTTGCGCACATTGCAGGGGAGACAGGCGGTGGTGACGTTCTCCCAGACGTCCCCGCCGCCGCGGCTGCGGGGAATCACGTGGTCGATCGAGAGACGCTCATCCACACAACCGCAGTACTGGCAGCGATGGCCATCCCGCTGAAACACGTTGCGACGGGTGAGCGGCATCTGGCAGTAGGGCACGCGCACGAATTGCCGGAGGCGGATCACCGTCGGCAACAAAACCTCCCCGCGGATGGGCCGCGAGGCGTCATGCTCCAGCCCTTCCGCCTTCCCCTTGAGCAGCATCACCATGGCCCGGCGCCAGGTGGTGATGTTGAGCGGCTCATAGGACGCATTCAGAACAAGAACGTGGCCCATGCCCAGACCCCGTATTCAGAGCCATGCTAGTTGGACTTTTGCGGTGAAATCCGTGCCGCAGGGCACCATTGCCAGACCCGCCCTGGCCGCCACCCCGGAGCAGGGGCCATGACCCGTACGTCCGCTGTCCCACCACCGGAGGATCTGGCCCAGGCTGCCCGGCAGCGGGCCTGGGTGGATATCGATGCCGATGCGGTGTCCGCCAACGCCCGTGCCCTGCGGCGATGGCTGGGGGAGCGCACGGCGCTGATGGCGGTGGTGAAGGCCGATGGCTACGGCCATGGGGCCGTGGCCGTGGCCAGGGCCGCCGCCGCCGCAGGGGCCGCCAGCTTCGGGGTGGCCACCCTTGCGGAGGGCCTGGAACTGCGGCGCGCCGGCCTCGAAGCGCCAGTGCTGGTGCTGGGGAACCTCACCCAACCCGAAGAGCTGCGCCTGTGCCTGCGCTGGCGGCTGATGCCCACGCTCAGCAGCATGCGGGAGGCCCTGCTTTGCCAGAACCTGGCCAGCGGCAGCGGCCGGAGCATGGCTGTGCAGCTCAAGCTCGACACAGGCATGGCCCGTCTTGGGGCCGACTGGCAGGAGGGGGCCCGGCTGGTGGGGGCCCTGCAGGATCTCGATGCCATTGACCTGATCGGCACCTACTCCCATCTGGCCAGTGCCGATGCCCCCCCCGACACCGATGACGGCTTGACGGCCGAGCAGCAGCGTCGCTTCGAGACGGTGCTGCTCAGCCTCAGGCAGCAGGACCTCGATGGGGGCTGCCGCCACCTGGCCAATTCCGCCGGCACCCTGCGCAGCCCAGCCCTCCATTACGAACTGGTGCGCGTGGGCCTGGCCCTCTACGGCCATTCGCCGGCGGATCACCTGGCCGGTGTGCTGCCCCTGCAGTCGGCCATGCACCTGCGGGCCCGGGTCACCCTGCTGCGCGACGTTCCCGCGGGGGTGGGGGTGAGCTATGGCCACCGTTTTCGCACCAGCCGTCCCAGTCGTCTGGCGGTGCTTGGCATCGGCTACGCCGATGGAGTTCCCCGGCTGTTGTCCGGGCGCATGGAGGCGCTGTTTCGGGGGCAGCGGCTGCCCCAGGTGGGCGCGATCACCATGGACCAGCTGATGCTGGATGTGACCGACTGCCCCGACCTGGAGGTGGGGGCGGTGGTAACGCTGCTGGGCCGTGAACGCGATGGAACCGGCGAGATCAGTCCCTCCAGCTGGAGCGAGCGCTGCGGCACGATCCCGTGGGAGATCCTGTGTGGGTTCAAGCACCGGCTGCCGCGTCTGCAGGCTGGCCCCCGATCCGGCTGGGAAGCCACGGACACCGGCGAGGCGTGCTGATAGGCTCATCATGCCATTGGAGAGGTGGCTGAGTGGTTGAAAGCGGCTCCCTGCTAAGGAGTTACAGGAGGCAACTTCTGTCGAGGGTTCGAATCCCTCCCTCTCCGTTCCCGTTAGGTCTGATCGACCAAGGCTGCCAGAGCCACCCAAGGCTGCGGGAGCCCTCAAGGTCGTCCCCATTCCTGAAGCGACGGACGTCGCCTGGGGAGACCAGACATCTGCTGACCTCTCCCAGATCACCCTCCTGTCGCAGGACTCTGGGAAGCGAGATCATCCCGCCGGCCTTGGGGGCAGTGGCTGTGACTAGCCCGGGAGCCCGGTTGTGGAAGACGATGGGGGACATCGTGATGGCGGTGAGGTCATGGCTACGGGCGCTGAGTCCCTGACGAACCACCCCATCTGGATGCTGGGGCCATGGGCGGTCTTTGCGCTGGCGGCGGGAATCAAGTTCTGGCGACTCACCAGCGTGTTCCGCAGGTACGGGGCGGGCGGCCGACCACCCAGCGAACAGTTCAGGCAGACCCTGGAGCGGATCTGGGCAAAACCCTCGTGACGGTGGGCGACTAGCGCTTCAGCACCGTCCAGATCCACCAGGCGAGCAGTGCCAGCACAGCCCAGCCCAGGAAGGAGCGGAAGACCACCAGCACCAGAAGCACCACCGCCGCAGAGACGGCGGTCCGTCTGGCGAGCGCCTTTGCCTCGTCGGTCATGAAGCGCCAGCGGGGAATCAGGGGCATCGGAAGGGTGCGGAGGGAGCGCAACAAAATCTGGCGCAGGCGATGAGCCCCATCCACTGCGCTTCGCCCGTACTCAGCCCAGCAACCCGAAGACAACCCGCACAACGAGAAGCCCCACCAGACCCGCCAGAGCCAGCAGAGACGGAAGACCCGATACACTCACGACCACCAAACAGGCCAACCGCGCCTTTCTAAAGCAATCCTAAAGAAAACGAGGTCGCGATCCATACAGCAACGCTTAACGCAAGATCTCGCAACATTCAGCCGCCACATTGATGGGCCAGGCATCGTGCGCTGAAGCAGCTTGGGCTGGCCAATCAGGGCTCGGAGCCAGCACCTTGCCAAGCACCGCCTGCTTTCTGACGGCGGCAGGACCGAGAGGGATGAGGGGCAATTCACACCCACCATCACAGCGAGCGTTCAACATGAACAGACCAGCACATGACGCCGTGGGAGGGTCAGTGTATTTATCGTGGTGTCACTTCTTTTTTCCTACGGAACGCTCCAGCAAGAAGCGGTGCAACGCCGAACTTTCGGCAGACAACTTTATGGCACGCCCGATGAACTCATCGGCTTCATTCTGGCCGAGGTCAGGATTGATTCCCAGGTGGTCGTCGCGGCAAGCGGCAAGCCATTTCACCCGATCGCCAAGTTCACCGGTTCACGGAGCCACCGCGTGCCGGGAACGGTTTATGCGCTCACTGACAACGAACTGGATCATGCCGACCGCTACGAAGTGGCCGCCTATCGGCGCATCAAAACAACCCTCGGGTCCGGGAAGGTCGCTTGGGCCTATGTCGAGGCCGTGTCATCCAGCGTTCCAGCTGAATCCTTCCACGGATCACAGCCAGAGGTCTCGGTAGCACCATGATCTGTCTGGCAGGTCCAGCTGCCTTGACGATGGGCAGCCATCCCCCGCCAATTGCCGCGGCTCTGACTGATCGCTGCCCAGGTTGACCTCTGCTCAGCTTGGCCCGTGTTCTGGCTGGCAGGGCCTGGCCGGTCGAAGTTTTGGCTGGGCGACGTTCTGGCTCGCCAGTTCGGGCAGGGTCAGGCCTGCAGAAGCCTCCGCCCCAACTCCGGCAGCAGCCGCTCATCACCAGCACACCGCTCCCCCTCGCTGAACACCACCAGCAGCTGGGGCTGGACCCCCTCAGCCCTCGGGATCTCTACGTAAGCCGCGTCGTGACGGGCCTGGCTCATCCAACCGGCTTTGCTCCAGAGCCGTGCCCCGTCCGGAAGGGCTTCACCGAGGAAGCCATCCACCTGGTTCTCTCGATCGGCGGCCCGTTCGGCTGCATCCAGACTGCGAGCCAGCAAGGCGCGCATCCGCTGGCAGGCGGGAGGCGAGACGATCGCAGACGCCATCACCGCATGCAAGAGTCGGGCCACACCATCGCTGCTGAGGCGGTTGCGGTTCTCGCCCCGGCTGCCGTAGGACTCGCGCTCCCGGCCCTGGGGTCCGTCACCCCAGGTTTTCTGGCAGGCGTTCCAGTCCTCCAGTTCATGCCAGCCCAGCTCTCGGAGCCACTGATTCACCAGCTGGCGTTGCCCATGCCAGAGCGCCATGGCCTCGGGCGGCAACCGAGGCCCACTGGTGGTCCCACTCAGCAGATCCACCACCAGGCCCGTGGCGTCATTGCTGGAATTCTGGATCATGTCCGCCAGCGCCGCCGTCAGGTCGTCACTGGCGGGCAGCAGATCGGCCTGAAGCCAGGCTTCCGCCGCCACCAGGTACACGAGTTTCACCACGCTGGCGGGATAGCGGCAGCGACTGCCGTTCCAGCTGGCGCCACGGGGTGATTTTCCCCAAAAGACGGCAGCCGCCAGATCGGCGCCGCGACCGATCAGGGAACTGCCGTGGGGATAACGCAACCAGGTGATCGAGAGCTGCTCGGCCAGGCCGGGGCGTCCATCCTGCTCAAGGGCGCGCACCAGATCCTCCAGATGCTGGCCCATGGACGGATCCGGGCTGTAGAACACCATGGTCGCCGGCCTGCATCATGGGGAGAGTAGGCACCACCAGTGCACCGCAGCCCCGAGAGGGCACACCTGCGGCCCCTGAACTGCTGGCACCCGGTTCCACCTGGCGGCTGGAGGCGCCGCTTGATCTGTTCAGCCGACCGACCGGCAGCGGCCTCGCCACCCAGGCGGCACCGGGCCGCAACCTGCGGATCCTGAAGTCGGCCCCAGGCGTCACGCGGCTCCGGGTGAGGCTGGCGGAAGACGGCTACCCCGGTTGGCTGGAACCCTGCCAGCTCCTGGGCCGAGGGCGAGCGGCCCCTGTCCCACCCCTGGCACGCCTCAGCCGAGCTGAGATTGGCGACCGGGTGGAGCAGGTGCTCGCCTTTGCCCTGACGGCGATGGGCGTGCCGAACAGCTATCTCTGGGGCGGCACCGTCGGCCCCAACTACGACTGCTCAGGCCTGGTGCAGAGCGCCTTCGCCAGTGTCGGCATCTGGCTGCCGCGCGACGCCTACCTGCAGGAACGGTTCTGCCGGCCGGTGGCGGTGCGCCCCGGGGTCACCCAGCTGCTGGAGCCCGGCGATCTGATGTTCTTCGGCACGGCGCGGCGCTGCACCCATGTGGGACTGCATCTCAGTGGCGGCCGCTACCTCCATAGCTCCGGGCGCGAACACGGCCGCAATGGCCTGGGGATCGACAACCTCAACCCCCGCAACCATGATCCGGTGGCCAGTCACTACCGAGCTGAACTGCGCGGCGCCGGCCGTGTGATGCACAGCCACGACGGCAGCCCGCTTCCCGCGTAGGTTCGCCCCACACGATGGGGATGATCCATGCAGCTCTCGGTGGTGGTGCCCCTCTTCAACGAGGAGGAGAGCCTGCCACCGCTGGTGGATCGGCTCCTCCATCAGCTCCGGCCCCTGGGCATGGCCTTCGAGCTGGTGCTGGTCGATGACGGCTCCAGGGATTCCACCGCCTTGGTGCTGCGTGAGTTGAGCGCCCGGGTGCCGGAACTGGTGGCGGTGCTGCTGCGCCGCAACTACGGCCAGACCGCCGCGATGGCCGCCGGCTTCGATGCCAGCAGCGGCACGGTGATCGTGACCCTCGACGGCGATCTGCAGAACGATCCAGCGGACATCCCCTTGCTGCTGCAGAAGCTGGAGGAGGGCTACGACCTGGTGAGCGGCTGGCGTTACCAGCGTCAGGACGCGGCCATGAGCCGTCTGCTGCCCTCGCTGCTGGCCAACCGGTTGATCGGCGGCGTCACCGGCGTCAAGCTGCATGACTATGGCTGCTCTCTCAAGGCCTACCGGCGCGAGGTGGTGGACGACTTGAATCTCTACGGTGAGCTGCACCGCTTCCTGCCGGCCCTGGCCTCCATCGAAGGAGCCCGGATCACCGAAGTGAAGGTGGCCCATCACGCCCGACGCTACGGCCAGAGCAAATACGGCATCGACCGCACCTTCCGGGTCCTGATGGATCTGCTGACGGTGTGGTTCATGAAGCGCTTCCTCACCCGGCCGATGCACGTGTTCGGCTTCGGCGGACTGGCCGCCATGGGGGTGGGGCTGCTGGTGCTGCTCTGGCTGGTGGGCGAAAAGCTGCTGCTGGGGGTGAACATCGGTGATCGCCCCCTGCTGCTGATGGGCCTGCTGAGCTTTCTCACGGGCGTGCAGCTGTTCTGCTTCGGGCTTCTGGCGGAACTCCAGATGCGCACGTATCACGAAAGCCAGGGCCGGCCGATCTACCGGGTGCGCGACACCTGGCGCGGATCAGCCTGACCCTTGGCTGAGCGATGGCTCCACTGACGGAGGCAGCGTTGCGAAGCGGCGTTGCGAGGCAACGGCAACACCATGATCCCGGCCTGCAGGCCCTCGCCGTCGCAGCGACCACGAAACCCGGCCATGCCACACGATGCGGCCAGCACCACCCGATGGTCCGCATCCCGCAGACCACGCCGCAACAGCGGCAGCACAGAGCGATCTCCCCACGCGGAAGCAGTGGTCATGGCAGCCAGTCGCCAGGCCGTGGGGCCCTGCAGCTGCAGGCTCAGCTGTCGCAACAACAGGGCGCGGCCCCGCGCATCCGCCTGGGCAGGAAGCACAACGCCTCTGGTGACCTCAACCTCCGCCGGGGGTGCCGCCACAGCCGTCGAGGTGGCCGCCGCCACCTCCCGGTCTGCGGAGGCTTGCGCCAGCACCTGGGCGATCTGGGCCCGGTTCAGCGCCGCGACGGCGCTGGCATCGGTGCTGCGCAGAACGATGACCTGCCGGCGGCTTGTCAGCCACCACGTCAGCACCAGCACGAGCGCGGCACCAGCACCAAGGACAGACGGATTCATGGGAACAGACCAGCAGGGGCGCGGAGCCGGAACAGATTCAGCCCAGGGGGATGGAAGCGAAAGGGATTGAACTTTTATGTCACCCCACCAGGGCGCGAGAAGCCGCTTTGGGACGGCTTCTTACAGTACCGACGGTTGCTATTGGTCCACGCCATGACTGGAGATTTCGCCGCCGCCTGGATGCCCTCGGTGTTCGTCCCCCTCGTGGGGATTCTTGGCCCGGCCGTGGCCATGGCGTTGCTGTTCAACGTGATCGAAGCCCGCGACTGATCTTCATCGCGTCAACCCGCACCCCTGCCCCATCCCTACATCATGACCGTGACCCCCGTGGCCGATCCCTGCGTCGGCAACCTGGCCACACCTGTCAACAGCAGCTACTTCACCAAGGCGTTCCTCAACGCCCTGCCCGCCTACCGTCCATCCCTGTCGCCCAATCGTCGCGGCCTGGAGGTGGGCATGGCCCATGGGTTCTTTCTCTACGGCCCCTTTGCCGTCACCGGTCCGCTGCGTCTGACTGAGTACGCCAGCACCGCAGGCCTATTGGCCACCATCGGCCTGGTGTCGATCCTCACCGTTTGCCTGTCGATCTACGGCACCGCCGGCCACGGCCCCAACGTTCAACCGGCGGACGCGACCATCGACAATCCTCCGGCTGACCTTTTCACCAAAGCTGGTTGGGCTGAATTCGCCAGCGGCTTCTGGCTCGGTGGCTGCGGCGGTGCCGCCTTCGCCTGGTTCCTCTGTGGCACCACCCTGGTGGGTCCCTTGGTGAACATCGCCGGCGGCGTGTGGAGCGTCGGCTGAGGATCAGATGATGGGGATCAGATCCCTTTCTTGAATTCTCATCCTGACAATTCTCAATCAAATCAGCAAACCCGCCCAAGGGCGGGTTTTTTATTGGGACAAGATCAATTAGTTTTACATCCAATCAGGCTCAAAGGCTGTTGAGCGTCAACTACTTTAAGCTGGGAGAAGTTAATTTTAATAAGCCAATCAAGAAGAAAGAGAGTTGAAACGCAATGCCGTCCGCAAACTCAATCGGCTGCAGCAACGCACCCACACCCATCACCAGAACGACAGCCTTTACGATGTAACTCGATTCACGAAGGTCACCAATCAAAATCACTAGAAACATGACAAGGAAAAAGGCTGGGACCCAGCCATGATAAGCTATTGTGTCCACAATGTAGTTATGAGACCATATTTCCATCTTGACAACAGGGTAAGTGCCCAGGAGAACAAACGGACTTTCAGATAGATCCTCGGCAAATCTCCCCAGGAGATCAGCCCTCCCATCAAGAGGATTCGGACTAATGAACTGATACAGAGTATACCTAAAGACGCTGCCTTTGCCCGAATATGCAATGAGAATAACAAGGAGAGATGCAAATATGAGACTCTTTAGTCGCCAGTTCTCGGCAAGTCTTGGGGTACTAAACCATACATTTTGATTACACACGAACAGCGACCAGAAACAGCCAAAGACTGCAGACAAGAGGACTGCATAGGCAAGAATGCTCAGAACACCCCGAAATGCTGGCAAGGCAGCAACAAGGGGCACACAAAAGAACGCCACGACAACAGCAAAGCGTACCGGTCTTTTGCTCGTAGTAATATTGGTACGCTTATTGTTGTAGAATAACCAGATTGCAAGGCATAAACAGCCGATCGCGTAGACATTTTCTAATGGCCTGAGTTGACTAGCTGGGGAACTCAAAGAAAGTATCGCTGTGGCAGCCGAACCGTAGGCCGCAGAAAGAGAAATTGCTAGTAATGAACCTGATGCATAAAAGTTGTCAAGCGAACAGACTCTCCCCACAAGCAAATAGCTTAAATACATTAATTGGCAACAAAAGCTGTCCTCTCTTCGCCAACAATGAATCAGACACTCCACCCCCAATACTCAGAATAGCCTGCATAACAAGCAACAGGCAATAGAGAGCCAGGCAAGCAAGCTGCTGGTCGATACACTCGGGCAAGCCTCGTCTATTCGCTATTAGAGTGACAAGGGCCACAGCGAATATAATATAGTAACTACCGGGCAGTCGAAGACCGACATAGACTGCCAATGCACTGTAGATGGCAAGCCGCCAGTTCACATCACGTTCAGTCATCTGCAGAACAACCGCTCACCCTGATTAGCATGGCGTTGCAAGTATGCAGCTACATCACTACTACCAATTCGAATAAGCTTGTCTTTGCTCCCTCCAGTCGCAACAACGCCGTTGGTGATAGCCCCAGAGACAAGCATCACTTTTTTGCCATACTCGTTGCCTGCAGCCTCAAGAAATGCACGATCTAATGGCAGCACAACCGTATCTAGGATACCAATTCGAAATAGAATCGCTCGATACATGGGATTGTAGATTTCATAGACAAAGCCGTCCCTTGATCTAGAGAGACCGCTTGGGCCATTCGGCTTGAGACTAGAGGATACTTCAGGCGCATAAAATGGCAAGACACTCTGAATAATCTTTCTGGACAGAATATCGCCTGGCCCACCAAGGCCGACAACCCGATCTTTAATCAGACTACCCGTCCCCCTTCCAATAAGCACGACTGAGGCGTGGCAATTGTTGATACTAGACCAAGACTTTGAGCCTCTCTCACTAGAATCCCAAAGATTAGAGGTTGCCACACGTGCAAGCAGCCAGACACTAAAGAGGACAAAAAGCGAGGAAGCCATGGGCCAAAACCAGAAACCTGGAGCGTTCAATCCTTGACACCTTTCCACAAATCCAGATCCGGTGAGCATCAGTATATCTCGTCAACACTATCGCATCAACAACTTTTCAAAGCTTCTCAACCAAAACCCCCCGACGCAGGCCGGGGGGTGGGTGTCCCTCGAGAGAGGCAGTGATGAGGCAATCAGGTGATTGAGCAAAGAGCAACCCGATATTGGTTGCCCCAAGACAATCAGCCGAACTTGCCGGAGGTGGAGGCGATCAGGAAGGCGGCGTACGTGAGGATGTAGCCGATGGTGAAGTGGGCCAGACCCACCACACGAGCCTGCACGATCGAAAGGGCCACAGGCTTATCGCGCCAGCCAACCAGGTTGGCAAGCGGGGTGCGCTGGTGTGCCCAGACGATGGTCTCGATCAGTTCCTGCCAGTAACCACGCCAGGAGATCAGGAACATGAAACCGGTGGCCCACACCAGGTGCCCGAACAGGAACATCCAGGACCAGACGGCCAGGTTGTTGCTGCCAAACGGGTTGTAGCCGTTGATCAGCTGGGAGGAGTTGAGCCACAGGTAGTCGCGGAACCAGCCCATCAGATAGGTGCTGGATTCGTTGAACTGGGCCACGTTGCCCTGCCAGATGGCGAGGTGCTTCCAGTGCCAGTAGAAGGTGACCCAGCCCACGGTGTTCAGGGCCCAGAAGACGCTCAGGTAGAAGGCGTCCCAGGCACTGATGTCGCAGGTGCCGCCACGGCCGGGGCCGTCGCAGGGGAAGGAATAGCCAAAGTCCTTTTTATCGGGCATCAGCTTGGAACCCCGGGCATCCAGGGCACCCTTCACCAGGATCAGGGTGGTGGTGTGCAGACCCAGCGCAATGGCGTGGTGCACAAGGAAGTCACCAGGACCAATGGGCAGGAACAGGTCGTTGCTGCCATTGATGGCATCAATCCAGCCAGGCAGATACACCGCACTGGCAGTGCTGGCGGCGCTGGCGGAGTTGGAGAGCAGCACATCCATGCCATACATCGCCTTGCCGGAAGCGGCTTGGACGAACTGGGCAAAGACGGGCTCCACCAGGATCTGCTTCTCGGGGGTCCCGAAGGCCACGACCACGTCGTTGTGGACGTAGAGACCCAGGGTGTGGAAACCGAGGAACAGGGAGACCCAGCTCAGGTGGCTGATCAGGGCTTCCTTGTGCTCGAGCATCCGAGCCAACACGTTGTCCTTGTTGGCTTCCGGGTCGTAGTCGCGGATGAAGAAGATCGCACCGTGGGCGAACGCACCGCACATCAGGAAGATGGCGATGTACTGGTGGTGGGTGTATAGAGCAGCCTGGGTGGTGTAGTCCTGCGCAATGAAGGCATACGACGGCAGGGCATACATGTGTTGCGCCACCAGACTCGTCACCACTCCGAGGGATGCCAGAGCCAGACCGAGCTGGAAGTGCAGCGAGTTGTTGATCGTGTCGTAGAGACCCTTGTTGCCAGCGCCGAGGTCACCAGGGGTGCCTTTGGGCGGGTTGTGGGCTTCGAGGATCTCGCGGATCGAGTGGCCGATACCGAAGTTGGTCCGGTACATGTGGCCAGCGATCACGAAGATGCAACCGATGGCCAGGTGGTGGTGGGCGATGTCCGTGAGCCACAGAGCTTCCGTCTGGGGGTGGAACCCGCCGAGGAAGGTGAGGATCGCGGTGCCGGAACCTTCAGCCGTGCCGAACTGTTGATAAACAGTGTCTGGATTCTGGGCATACACGCCCCAGTTGCCGGTGAAGAACGGAGCCAGACCGGCGGGGTGCGGCAGCACGGAGAGGAAGTTGTCCCAACCCACGTGCTGACCACGGGCCTCAGGGATGGCCACGTGAACCAGGTGACCGGTCCAAGCGATGGAGCTGAAACCGAACAGCACCGCCAGGTGGTGGTTCAGCCGGGATTCAGCGTTCTTGAACCAGGCCAGGGAAGGCCGGAACTTGGGCTGCAGATGGAGCCAGCCAGCGAACAGAGCCCAGGCCGACAGGATCATCATGAAGATGGAACCCTGGTAAAGCTCGGCGTTGGTGCGCATGCCGATCGTGTACCACCAGTGGTACAGACCCGAATACGCAATGTTCACCGGTGAGGAGGCGCCCGCCTGGGTGAAGGCGGCAATGGCGCCCTGGCCGAAGTGGGGATCCCAGATCGCGTGAGCGATGGGACGGACATGCAGCGGATCGGCGACCCACTGCTCAAAGTTGCCCTGCCAGGCGATATGGAACAGGTTGCCCGAAACCCAGAGGCCAATGATGGCCAGGTGACCGAAGTGGGTGGAGAACAGCTTTTGGTAAAGCCGCTCCTCCGTCATTCCGTCATGGCTCTCGAAGTCGTGAGCCGTGGCGATTCCGTACCAGATACGGCGGGTTGTCGG
>JBJTWP010000092.1:0-2721 GCA_046081805.1 Cyanobacteriota bacterium | reverse complement strand
CCAGCTCCGCCAGCAGCTCCTCCTGCCGCTCCCGATCCCGGGCGAAGCGCTCCCGGTCGGCGCGGGCCCGCGCCAGGGCATCGGCTTCTCCCTTCCAGCCCTGCCAGGCGGCGCGGGTGGCCTCTAGGGCCGCGGCCAGATCCTCACCAGCGAAGCGATCCAGCCAGCGGCGCTGCTGGCCGGGGCGGCCCAGCTGCTGGGTCTGGCCCTGCACGGTGAGGTCGAGCAGCAGGGGGCGCAGCTCCAGCACCTGGCTGCGGCTCACCACCACCCCGTTGAGGCGGTGGCGGCTGGTGAGCCGGTCGTCCTGCAGGCGCCAGTCGCGGCTGAGCAGCAGTTCCTCGTCCTCGGCGTCGAGCTCCTGGCGCTCCAGCCAGTCGCGCACGGGGGGAGCCAGGCTGAAGCTGGCCTCGATGCGGCCCCGCTCGGCGCCGCGGCGCAGCAGGCGGGCCCCCTGGCTGCCCTGGGCACCGCCGAGCAGGGCATCGAGGGCATCCAGCAGGATCGACTTGCCGGCGCCAGTTTCGCCGGTGAGCACGGTGAACCCGGTGGAGAACGCCAGCTCCAGCCGCTCGATCAGGGCGATGTTCTCGAGGCGCAGACCCGTGAGCACCCAGGCCTCCGGCGAGCGATCGGTACGTGGCCCGACCGTAGCGGCTGTGACTTTCGTTTAGAAGGGGGTTCCGCCTGACGGCGCCGCGGCGGTGCCCCCCAGCCATGGTTTCCTCCCCCCCCGCCCCCGCCGTCACCCCCGAGCGCCCGGGAGCCAGCGTCGAAATGGGCATCGAGATGGGGGACTTCCTGGAGGCGGCGGGCCTGCTCAGCTACGACCCGGCTGCCATCACCCGCATCTACGCCGGCCACCCGATGCGCCTGGCCCGGCGGGTCTGGCAGACGCTGGTGCCGATCGGCCTCTATCTGCTGGGAGTGGGCTTCGACTGGTTCACCGGCCAGCTCGCCAACCCGGGCCGGGCGCGGGAACGGGCGCGGGAGTGTGCCGAATTACTGGTTGCCCTCGGCCCCGCCTTCATCAAGGCCGGCCAGGCCCTCTCCACCCGGCCCGACATCATTCCGCCGGTGCTGCTCGAGGAGCTGGCCCAGCTGCAGGACCAGCTGCCCGGCTTCGACAGCGCCCTGGCCATGGCCTGCATCGAGGAGGACCTCGGCGCTCCAGTGGAGACGATCTTCGCCTCGCTGGAGAAGGAGCCGATCTCCGCCGCCTCCCTCGGCCAGGTGCACCGGGGTGTGCTGATGAGCGGCGAACGGGTGGCGGTGAAGGTGCAGCGGCCGGGCCTGCGGGAGCAGATCACCCTCGACCTCTACATCGTCCGCAACATCGCCGGCTGGCTGAACAGGAACGTGGGCCTGATCAAGAGTGATCTGGTGGGTCTGATCGACGAACTCGGCAAGCGGGTCTTCGAGGAGATGGACTACATCAACGAGGCCACCAACGCCGAGACCTTCGCCCGCCTCCACAGCCACAATCCCCGCATCGCCGTCCCCGCCATCTACCGCCAGGCCACCAGCCGCCGGGTGCTGACGATGGAGTGGATCGACGGCGTCAAGCTCACCAACCTCGACGCGGTGCGGGCCCTGGGGGTCGACCCCGACCAGATGGTGGAGGTGGGGGTGAACTGCAGCCTGCAGCAGCTGCTGGAGCACGGCTTCTTTCACGCCGATCCCCACCCCGGCAACCTGCTGGCCCTGCCCGACGGACGCCTGGCCTACCTCGATTTCGGCATGATGAGCGAGGTGTCGCGGGAGGCGCGCACCGGGCTGATCCAGGCGGTGGTGCACCTGGTGAACCGCAACTTCGGCGCCCTCTCCAAGGACTTCGTGCAGCTCGGCTTCCTGGGGGAAGCGGTGGATCTGGAGCCGATCGTGCCGGCCTTCGAGACGGTGTTCGGCCAGGCCCTGGAGATGGGGGTGAGCCGCATGGATTTCAAGGCCGTCACCGACGACCTCTCCGGGGTGATGTACCGCTTCCCCTTCCAGGTGCCGCCGTACTACGCCCTGATCATCCGCTCCCTGGTGACCCTGGAGGGCATCGCCCTGAGTGTGGACCCGGACTTCAAGATCCTCGGCGCCGCCTACCCCTACTTCGCCCGCCGGCTGATGGAGGATCCCGATCCCGAGCTGCGCCGCAGCCTGCGGGAGATGCTCTACGACGGCGACGAGTTCCGCTGGCAGCGGCTGGAGAGCCTGGTGGCCAGTGCCTCGCTGCAGGAGCAGCTCGACCTCGACGGCCTGCTCGACCAGGTCCTCGATTTCCTCTTTTCCCCCAACGGCGGCCTGCTGCGCCAGCAGCTCGTCGATGCCCTGGTGCAGCAGATGGATGCCCTGGCCTGGAACACCACCCTGCGCCTCGGCCGGCGGCTGCCGCCCCGCCTGCGGCCCCCGGGGCTGCGGGCCCTGCCCCCAAGCGCGGCGACCCCGCCGCTGATGGACCTGGAGCCGATCCAGGAGCTGCTGGCCATCCTGCGCGACCTGCCCGGCTTCGAGCCGTCGCTGCTGCTCAAGCGCCTGCCGCGGGTGCTGGGGGAGCCGGATCTGCGCCGCATGGGGCTGCAGGTGGCGAAAGGTCTGGCGGAGCGGGGCGTGGTGCACCTGCTGCGCGATGTGCTCGTGACACCGGCGGTGCGTCAGGCCGCCGGTGTCAGCGGTGCCTGAGATCCGTAGAGTCGATCGGACTCAAGGGAGACAAGCGTGAACAAGCGGCGA
>JBJTWP010000091.1:0-7061 GCA_046081805.1 Cyanobacteriota bacterium | reverse complement strand
GCAGGTGTGCATCCGTTCATCCAGGTCGATCTCCTGGGTGTCGACATGGCGATCGAAGTGAATGATCCCTACCTTCTTGTCGCCCAGGTGGCGGCAGACGCCGCGCACGGTGGGGAAGCCGATCGAATGGTCGCCGCCCAGGATGATCGGGAAGGCGCCGCTGGCGAACACGTGGGCCACGCCCTTGGAGATCTGGTCGAAGCTCTTCTTGTTTTTCGCCGGGATGGTGAAGATGTCGCCCACATCGCAGAGGGTGATCTGCTCGCGCAGATCCACCCCCATCTCGTAGTTGTAAGGGGTGTAGAGAGCCGAGATGCGGCGGATGCCCTGGGGCCCGAAGCGGGTGCCGGGGCGGTAGGTGGTGCCGCAATCGTGGGGCACCCCCACGATTGCCACGTCGAACTCGCCGACGCGGTTGACGTCCTCGATGTAGGGCGCATTCATGAACGTGTTGATGCCGGCGTAGTGCGGCAGTTCACCCCGGGAGAAGGTGGAGATGCGCCGGTCGACGATGCTCTCGGCGGCCTCCAGGCCGAAGCGGTGGGCCTGATCCACCTCCTGCTGCCAGCCGGTGAGCGGCAGGGCCCGTTCTTTTTCGAGGGCCTCCATGCCCTCGCTGGGGTGCCGACGTACGAAGGCGTCCGATGGCGACGTCATCTGGGGTGCTGCGTACGGGAGGGTTGGGGATGGTGCGGCCTCCCGGGCTTTTGTCCCTCCGTGTGGCTGGAATCACCGAAAGGGATTCCGCCCGATTCCTCTCGGACCAGCCATCACCCGCGGTTGGCTTCCAACATTGGAAGCCAACCACGCATGACCGGAACCCTAGGAATCTTGTCCGCTAAATGATCTTGAAGGCTGGGCAGCAGGAGCGCGGTGACCGTTGCTACGGATGAGCGGCCCGAGGCCCGGGGCGTCAACGGGATGTAACAGCCTCCGGCAACGCGCGGATCGCCTTCGCACAATCCAGGTGGATCACGCTCCGATCGGCATGGCTTCCGGCCTCACCATCCGGCGCGACGTTGCGCGCCTGGTTCGACAGCTCAGTGACGAGGATCTGGCCCAGTTCCAGCTGCTCGCCTCGCAGGGTCCGTCGAGCCCCCAGGCGCTGGCTTTCGGCATGGTGCTGCGCCGCGAGCGGCAGCGGCGGCTGGGGGAACGGGTGCAGCAGATGGAGCGCTGCCTGTGGCTGTCGCGGCGTCGCGGTCGCTGCTGGCTGCTGATCAGCCGCAACCTGCGGCGACTCTGGCGCCTGCTCTGCGGATCACTGCTCCGCTACCCGCGCCGCTGGTGCTGCAGGACCTGACCGAGGCCCAGGCCCAGGTTCACCAGCACCAGTCCTCCGACCAGGCTCAGACCCAGCACGCCGCTGGCGGCCAGCCCCTCGCCCGCCCGCAATGTCCGTGCCACCGCCAGCATCCAGGCGGAGAAGGTGGTGAGCGATCCGCAAAAGCCGATCCCCACAGCCAGCACCAGCCGGGGTCGGCCCGTCGTCGGGCTCAGCACCAGGCCGATCAGCAGACAGCCGATCATGTTGGCGATGAATTCGGCGCTCACGGCCCCCCGCATGCCGCTGGCCACCACCTGGCCAAGGCTGTCCAGCCTCCAGCGCAGCAGGGCCCCGGGAATGGCGCCGGCGGCCACCAGAGCCAGGTCGCGCAGCTCCCGTCGCAGTTCTGGCTTCATCGGTCGGCCACCAGGCTCAGGCCGGCCAGGATCGCGGTGAGACCGCCGGTCACCGAGCCACCCACCAACAGGGCGGCTCCACGCCAGTGACGGGCCGCCAGTTCCGCCCTCAGCTCGGCGCTGAACGTGGAAAAGGTGCTGAAGCTGCCCAGGAAACCCGTGCCCAGCAGCAGCAGCAGCCGCCTCGCTGCCTCGCCGCAGCTGTCCTCCAGCCCCACGATCAACCCCAGGCCGAAGCAGGCGATCACATTCACGCCGAAGGTGCCCCAGTGCCTGCGCGGCAGCACGGGCTCCAGGTGGTCGACCACCCGGAACCGCAGCCAGGCGCCGGGCACGGCTCCGAGCGCCACCAGCAGGGCGTCGCTGTCGCCCACCAGGATTCCCATCGCCGTCGTGAGCGCAGGTCGCGGCCTGTTGTAGGGCCTCTGGTTCCGTCCTGTCAGCAGGGGGCGCCGCCGTTGGAGTCAGGCCGCTGAAGGGCGGCATGGATCTGCCGCTCGATGCTCCGCAGGGTCTGGCGGTGCTCCACCTCCGGCTCAAGTCGCTGCAGCCGCCGGGCCAGGCTCAGCATGAACAGGGCGGTGTCCTCGGAGCTCATGCCGAACCGCTGGCAGGTTTCATGCATGGCCTGGGTCATGCAGTCGAGCTCCGGCGGCACGGTCATCCCGTCGGGAGCGGAGCCGTTGGCGATGCGAAAGGCCGCCGCGATCAGCGCCTGCTCGATCGAGGTGACAGCGGAGCTGGGCATGGCCTCAAGGTATGTCCGGCTCGGTGGGACGCCAGCAGCCTTTGGGGTGTTTAAAGAGTTCAGGGTGCCGGCTCAAGTTGCAGGGTGCTGTGATCAATCCCGATGCGGGCCAGGCGTGCTTTGGCCTCATGCAGCAGATCCAGGTCGTTGAGCCCGCCACTGCGACGCACCAGATGGGCCGTGAGGGCGGCCTGGGAGGTGCTCAGGGCCCACACATGCACGTGATGCACGTCCACAACGCCGGGCAGGTCCTGGAGTGTGCGGATCACCAGGTCGATGTCGATGCCGCTGGGCACGGCATCCAGGGCGATGCGCAGGGCGTCGCGCAACAGCTGCAGGCCGCTCCAGGCCACGGCCAGGCCCACCCCCAGGGCCGCGAAGGCATCGATCCAGTTCTGGCGGGTGAACTGCACCAGCAGCGCGCTCGCCACCACCGCGGCCGACACCGCGGCGTCGGTGAGCAGATGCACCCTGGCGGCGCGGCGGTTGAGGTCGTGGTGGTGGTCGGAGCCGAACAGGTGGGCTGAGAGCAGGTTCACCACCACGCCGGCCAGGGCCGCCCAGAACACCGGACCAGCCGCCACGGCCCGCGGCTGGATCAGGCGCTGGACCGCCTCCACCAGCACCACGGCTGAGGCCATCAGGATCAGCACCGCATTGGCCAGAGAGGCCAGTTGGGTGCTCCGGCCGAAGCCGTAGGTGAACCGCCCGGAGGGAGGGCGCATGCTCAGGCGCTCGGCGCTCCAACCGAGCAGCAGCCCGGCCACGTCGCCGAGGTTGTGGACGGCATCGCCGATCAGGGCCAGGGAGCCGAAGCCAAATCCGATCGCCAGCTGCAGGCCGGAAAGGGCGGTGTTGAGGATCACGCTCCAGCGGAAGGCCCGCGGTGAACCGGGGCGGAGGCGGTGCTGATCGGCATGGGATCGGGCCCGAACGGCCAGCGCGGGGTGATCGTGCTGGTGGGCCATGCGGTGGAGCGGCGGCGCTGCCCGGAACCTAAGGGCGTTGCTTCAACGCAGCGTTAAAATCGCAAGATTGGGACCGCAGCGGGCCAGCTCCAGCCAGGCGGGCCAGCTCCAGCCGGTTCAGCTCAGGCAACCCACCCGGGGCCGTTCCTTCGAGCCAGGCCATCAGCGCCAGCGGACGATCAGCGGTAGTCTGAATTAGGCTAAGGGACAGTCCAAAGCCAGGGTCAGTCCACAGCCAAGGTCAGTCCAAAGCCAGGAGCGGCCCAAATCCAGGGGCAGCCCAAAGCCAGGGGCAGCCCAAAGCCAGCTCCCAACCGGCTGCATTCCGGTCCCTGCCCGGGGAGCGCCGCCCGGCGGGTCTTGAGGTCTCCATGCCCAGCCCCCACGCCGCCGACGTCCACGGCCGACCGGTTCAGGACCGGCCAGGTCAGGGCCCCTTGGGCTCCCATCTCCACTCCCATCATCCCCAACCATCCCATCGACATCCCGTTGACTGCGTCGACCCGTGATCGGCGCCACCGCACCATGACTCCCCAATCCCCTCCCCATGGCGCCACTGCCGCGGGGCCCCTCCAACCGCGCACCGGGCGGCCGCAGCGACCGCTCCATGCCCCGCCGCCGACACCCACCTGGGAAGAACTGCTGGGTCGGCGCTGAGCAGGCTCCCAAGCCCCGGGATCCAGGGCGCCAACGCGGCGGCGGCGCGGCGCTCCCGGGGCGCTGCTGGTCGCGCCGCGGCGGTCGATGCACGCTGAGGACAGCGCGACTCCTGCGCCGTCACCTTCCGTGAGCCATCACCATGCGAAGCCGGGGACCCTCCCAGCCCTGCTGGATCGACCGCCGGGCTGCCGGCCAGGAGCTGGCCAGCCGGTTGGCCTCCCAGGCCGCCCCGTCCGATTCCACCATCCTGGTGGCCCTGCCCCGCGGCGGGGTGGCGGTGGCGGCGGAGCTCGCCCGTCAGCTCAGGCTTCCACTCACCACCTGGGCGGTGCGCAAGCTGGCTCTGCCCTCCAGCCCGGAGTTCGCGATCGGGGCCCTCGCCCCCGGTGAGGTGGTGCTGTGGGACCCGTCCAGTTCGCAGGGGCTGCTCCACGACCCCGATCTGCGGCGCAGGATCCTGGAGCGGGAGAGCCGGGAGCTGCGGCGCCGTCAACAGCTGTTCGGGGATGCCAGGCCCGATCAGTTGCGCCACCGCGAGCTGATCCTCGTGGACGATGGCATCGCCACCGGCCTGACGGCCCAGGCTGCGTTGGTGTCGTTGCGCCAGCTGCAACCCCGCCAGCTGATCCTGGCGGTGCCGGTGGCGGCCAGCCAGGCCCTGCAGACCCTCAGGCAGCTGGTGGACGAGGTGGTGGTGCTGGCGGAGCTCGACGACCTCATCGCCGTGGGCTGCCACTACCTTCGCTTCGATCAACTGAGTGATGCCGACGTGCTGGCGCTGCTGGATGGCTGCCGCCTGCCCAGTCCTGCCGCCGCACCCAGCTGAGGGGGGATGCCAAGCTGAGGCAGCCGGCCGTGCCCATTCGCTGGGCGGAACTCAGCTGTCCCTGGCCGCTGGCCCCATCGGGGAATCGGGAGGCCAGCTCCACTGATCCCCCATCACCCGGACACTGGCCTGGAGCAACTGCCCGGCAAGATCATTCACAGCGCGACCGCTGCTGGCTGACCAGTGGACGAGCTGCCGCATTACATCAGCTTCGATCTGAAGCTCAAGCCGATGGCTGTGATGGGGTGTCAGGGACTGCTCGTGATTCACAGCAGGGCCTGTGCGGGACTGAGCTTGTGAAGCTGTTTCATAGACGTCACCCCTGTGAGTTTGTGCATCATTCTGATCGGGCTGGGTGGCGTCGCTGGCGACGATCTAAACAGTGGATCCGGCGGTGACACCGGAGCCGGCAAGGAGTGGTCGAGAAGGTGGAGCGCAGGGCCTGGGCTGGGGCTGCCTCAGGCCTCGCTGCGGGGCTTCACTTCAAGGTTGAGAGCACCCTTGGCTTCCAGATGGTTGTGAATGGCTTCTTGCACCACAGCAACCAGCTTTTTGCGCTCCATGAACGTCAGCAGCTTGAGGGCCTGATGCTCTTCTTCGCTCAGGGTGATGGTGAGCCGAGGCATCAGCGGAGCAAACGGAATCGAACCATCGCACCTTAGGCTATAGAGCCAGCTGCATCTGCGTCAAGGCACTGAGTCACTGCGTCAGATCTGCGGCATGGTTCGACCCTAGTGCGCCGGTGAGTGGGGGTGTGTCCAAGTCGTGACCGAGGCCTGGGGCCTGGGGCGGGCTGGGGGTCTGGCTGTGCGTCGAGGGCCAAGTTGTGCGTGCGTGAGGGTGGGTGCCGGCCGAAGCTGGACTTTCGCAGGGACAGCCGGTTGACTCTGCGGCGCCGGGATGCGGCTCGGTGTCGTTGCCGCATCGCTCCTGCGGCAGTGCTGCGGCAGCGCTGAGTCCCGCAGGTGGATCGTGCTGCGATGTGGAGGCTCCGTGCCTTCACCCATGGTGCTTCGGCTCTCCATCGACAGCGGCGTCGCCAGTGCGCGTATCCGCGAACTTCAGCGTCAGATTCACGATTACAGCAGCCTGATCAGCGATCCGCTCTGCACCTGGAGATGCGAGATCTGCTGATCATGGAGATGGCCCAGATCGTGACGGCTCTGCTGCTCCTGTGCGAGCAGATCGACTGCGCCTTCAGCTGACCATGGCGACCACACGCTCAGTGCCAGCCTCGCTGCGCTCGATCGCCGTCGCCGCCGACATCCGCTTCGATGGCCAGCGCCCCTGGGATCTGCAGGTGCATGACAGCCAGTTCTTCGGCGAGCTCGTGCGGCGGGGCTCGCTGGCCCTTGGGGAGGGTTATGTGGCGGGTCAGTGGGATTGCGACCAGCTGGATGAGCTGATCAACCGGCTGCTGCGGGTGCGGGCCAATCAACCGCTCTCCCTGCGCGGGGCTTTTAGCGCCGCCGTGGAGCGGCTGCGTGATCAGTTGATCAATCCCCAGAGCCTGGCGCGAGCCTTCCGGGTTGGTCGCCAGCACTACGACATCGACCATCGCGTCTACGCGGCCACCCTGGACCGGCGCCTGGTGTACAGCTGCGGCCACTGGCAGGAGGCCAGCAGCCTGGAGGAGGCCCAGCTGCTGAAGCTGGAGCGCATCTGCCGGAAACTCCAGCTGCAGCCAGGGCAACGGCTCCTGGATGTGGGCTGTGGCTGGGGTTCCCTGGCGGCCCATGCGGCGGAACACCATGGTGTGCGGGTCACCGCGATCACGGTGTCGGCGGCCCAGTACCTCTGGGTGCGGGAGCACTACGGCCATCTGCCCATCCAGGTGGAACTGTGCGACTACCGCTCCCTGCCCGGTCTGCTGAGGGGCCGTTTTGAGCGCATCGCCTCTGTGGGGATGTTCGAACACGTGGGCCAGCGGAACCATCCGTGCTTCTTCCGCTGCATGCAGCAGTTGATGGAGGCGGATGGTCTGCTGCTGCTGCATACGATCGGCCATGCTGGCCCCAGGGGCGGCACCGACCCCTGGATCGATGCCTATGTGTTCCCTGGCGGTCGCCTGCCTTCGGCGACGGAGGTGTGCCGCGCCAGCGCCCCGCATCTGCGGCTGGAGGACTGGGAGAACTTCGGGGGTGACTACGTGCGGACGCTGCTGGCCTGGTGGCAG
>JBJTWP010000090.1:0-3489 GCA_046081805.1 Cyanobacteriota bacterium | reverse complement strand
CTTCTGGAGCCAGATCTTCGGGATCGCCTTCTCCAACAAGCGCTGGCTGCACTTCTTCATGCTGTTCGTGCCGGTGATGGGTCTGTGGACCAGCAGCATCGGCATCATCGGCCTGGCTCTCAACCTGCGCGCCTACGACTTTGTGTCGCAGGAGATCCGCGCCGCTGAGGATCCTGAGTTCGAAACCTTCTACACCAAGAACATCCTGCTCAACGAAGGTCTGCGCGCCTGGATGGCCCCGGCGGACCAGCCTCACGAAAACTTCGTCTTCCCTGAAGAGGTTCTGCCCCGTGGAAACGCCCTTTAATTCCGGTCTTGTCTCCGTCGGAGGCAAGGACCTTGACTCCACCGGCTACGCCTGGTGGGCAGGCAATGCTCGCCTGATCAACCTTTCCGGTCGTCTGCTCGGCGCCCACGTCGCCCATGCCGGCTTGATGGTGTTCTGGGCTGGCGCCATGATGTTGTTCGAGGTGAGCCACTTCACCTTTGACAAGCCCATGTACGAGCAGGGACTGCTCTGCATGCCCCACGTTGCCACTCTGGGCTACGGCGTGGGCCCCGGTGGAGAGGTCACTGACCTATATCCCTTCTTCGTGGTGGGGGTTCTCCACCTGATCAGTTCGGCCGTGCTTGGCCTTGGTGGCCTCTATCACGCTCTGCGGGGGCCTGAGATCCTGGAGAATTATTCCTCGTTCTTCTCCCAGGACTGGCGCGATAAGAATCAGATGACCAACATCATTGGTTATCACCTGATCCTTCTTGGTGTGGGTGCTCTTCTCCTGGTGTTCAAGGCCATGTTCTTCGGTGGTGTCTATGACACATGGGCACCTGGTGGGGGTGATGTGCGCCTGATCTCGAATCCCACCCTCAATCCCGGAGTGATTTTCGGCTATCTGTTCCGCGCTCCCTTCGGCGGCGAGGGTTGGATCATCGGTGTGAACTCCATGGAGGACATCATCGGTGGCCACATCTGGATTGGCCTGATTTGCATCTTTGGTGGCATCTGGCATGCGATCACCAAGCCTTTTGGCTGGGTGCGTCGTGCCTTCATCTGGAATGGAGAGGCCTACCTGAGCTACAGCCTTGGCGCCCTGAGCTTCATGAGCTTCATCGCCTCGGCGTATATCTGGTTCAACAACACGGCCTACCCCTCGGAGTTCTACGGCCCCACCAACGCCGAAGCCTCCCAGGCCCAGAGTTTCACCTTCCTGGTGCGTGACCAGCGTCTCGGCGCCAATATCGGTTCGGCCATGGGCCCCACCGGTCTGGGCAAATACCTGATGCGCTCCCCTACCGGTGAGATCATTTTCGGTGGTGAAACCATGCGCTTCTGGGACTTCCGCGGTCCCTGGCTGGAGCCCCTGCGTGGCCCCAACGGCTTGAGCCTCGACAAGCTCCAGAACGACATTCAGCCCTGGCAGGTGCGCCGCGCGGCTGAATACATGACCCACGCCCCCAATGCTTCCCTCAACTCCGTCGGTGGCATCATCACTGAGCCCAACTCGGTGAACTTCGTGAACATCCGCCAGTGGCTGGCCTCGACCCAGTTCGTGCTGGCCTTCTTCTTCCTGGTGGGTCACCTCTGGCACGCCGGCCGTGCCCGCGCTGCCGCTGCCGGCTTCGAGAAGGGCATCGACCGTCAGGCTGAGCCCGTGCTGGCCATGCCGGATCTGGACTGAAACCCTGTCCGTTCCGTTGCAGTTACAGCTGAGTCTTGCTCTAAGGAATCTGGTTCTCCTCTAACCATTAGCCCCTGCCCCCGGCAGGGGCTTTTTGCTGGCGTTGTTGGCTTCGAGGCCATCGATCGATGGGCTTGACAGGGGGGCTGCTGGGTGAGGCGCAGGGTCTGCCCCTGATCGCTTCAGCGGGCTCCAGCATGCGCGCTGCCCGGCTGGATGGATCCTGGGATGTTCCCTGCCGCGCACTCAGGCCTGCCGCGCACTCAGGAACGAGCTGGTGTATTGCGAACCTGTTCAGATCCCAGTCCCATTCCAGCCGGCTGCCTACCTTCAGGCCAGGTGTTGCCTTCAGAATCCATGGCTGTGCGAACCCATCACCGCCTCGATCTGCGATCCCACCGCGTTACCCCCCACCGCAGCACGTTGTTGAAGCTCACGATTGGAGTGGCCCTGGGGGTTGGCCTGCTGGGCAGCGGTCTGGCAGCCGTGGCTCAGGGGGCCGGCATCAGCAGCCCGCAGCAGGGCGTGATCTGTGATGGCAGTGGCCAGGTGTGCTATGACGCACAGGGCCTATCCCTTGGACTCACCCGCACCTACTTCGGGGCTTTCGCTGAACAGAATGCCCTACGCAACCTCAGCGGACAGCCTGCTCCACGCCAGTTTCGGCTGAGCAGTGGAGCGGCGTGCGATGTCAATCAGCGGCTGTGCTGGAGCGATGGCTGGAGCCAGAGAGTGGTGGATCGAACCCTCAGCGGCCAACTGTTCGGCAACGGTGGCGGGGGTCCCAACAAGCCCAGCGGCACCGCCACGGGATTGTGCCGACTGACCCAGGGCTTTCGCACCATTTTTAATGGCCAATGCGAACTGAAGGAAGTGAGCAACGACAGGCGCCGGCGTTTTGTGGTGAATCTGGGCAATGGCGTGCGTTATAGCTTTGAAGACCGTGGCAGTGGCTATCGCATCAGTGATGGAATGGGTGGCAGCTGGCCGGTGACCTTCAACGACCAGGGCCGCAGTGCGGTGTTCCGCTGGGCCGACAGAAGTCTGAGTGTGACCCAGAACGCATACCAGGGCGGCAGCGCTGTGGGTCGCGCCCTTGGCAGCCTGCTGGAGGCGCTGTTCAACTGAGCCGGAATCCTGAGCCTGCGGGTGTGTTGGCTGGAAGCCCTTGCTGTCTGCCTGGGGCCAGCCAACCCCTCAGCAGCGGCAGACTCAATCCGATCACGTTGGAGACGCAGCCCTCGATCCGCTCCACCACCAGTCCGCCGACCCCTTCCAGCGCGAAGCCGCCGGCGCACTGCAGGGGCTCGCCGCTGGCCACATAGGCCCTGATCTCCGCCTCATCCAGCGGTGCAAACCTCACCCGGGTGGTCACCGTGGCCCGTCGCTCGTGTTCATCCGGCAGATCGGGAGCCTTGATCAGGCAATGTCCCGTGTGCAGCTCACCCCAGCGGCCCGCCATGCGCTGCCAGCGGGCCACAGCCTGTTCCGCATCAGCCGGCTTGCCGTAGACATCTCCTTCAACGACCAGCAGCGAGTCGCAACCCAGCACTCCCCTCACCATCTCCAGCTCTCCCGTGGCCGCCAGCCGATCGCGCACCGCGGCAGCCTTGGCCGCAGCCAGAAGCTGCACCAGCGTCAGCGGATCAGGAGCAGACATGGCGCCTTCATCGACTCCGCTCACCTGCACCCGGTGGGCGATGTTGGCCTGGGCCAGCAAACGGCGGCGGGCCGGCGATGCCGATGCCAGCACCAGGGGCTGATCAGCGCTGAGCACGGGACGATGTCAGGTGGCGACGCGGTACCACTG
>JBJTWP010000089.1:0-12822 GCA_046081805.1 Cyanobacteriota bacterium | reverse complement strand
GCAGGTGTTCCTTGGCGGCGCGACCACCACCGGACGTACCGGTCTTGGCATCGATCACGATGCCGCCCGGCTCGATCAGGCCCTGCTTCAGGAAGGGGAGAAGCGCCAGCAGGCTGGCGGTGGGGAAGCAGCCGGGGGCCGCCACCAGCCGGGCCTCCCGGATGGGCCCCTCCTCCCACTCCACCAGGCCGTACACCGCCTCCTGGCAGAGGTCGGCATCGCTGCGGGGCAGCTGACGCGCCTCGACGGCATACACCTCCTGCCACTGGGGCAGGGAGCGGTAGCGGTAATCGGCGGAGAGATCCACCACCTTCACGCCATGCTCCAGCAGGGGCGGCACCAGCTGGGCCGCCAGGCCGTTGGGCAGGCTCAGCACCGCCAGATCGGCGGCGGCGGCGATCGCCTCCGGGTCGGGGGTCTGCACCACCGGATCGTCCGGCAGCGGCAGAAACGGCGTGAGCTCGCTCCAGTGCTTGCCGCTGCTGCGCTCGCCGCCAAGGAAGGTGACCGCGAGCTCGGGATGGCCCTGCAGCAGCCTCAGGGTCTGCAGCCCCCCGTAGCCACTGGCGCCGATCACCGCGACCCGTTTGCCTGGCGGGGGAGTGCTGGCCATGGGGGCGACGGGCTTGCCGGAACGACCCGAGCTTTATAAAGGATCCTTGCCAGCTGGCCATGGGCCGGGAACGCCTGTCTTGACCCTCTCCCGCGAGCCCCAGACCGGCGCCGACACCGCGGCTGGCCACGAGCTGCAGGAGCCGGTGCAGTTCGACGCCATCGCCGACGCCCTGGCCGCCATCCGCAACGGCGAGATGGTGGTGGTGGTGGATGACGAGAACCGGGAGAACGAAGGCGACCTGATCTGCGCCGCCCAGTTCGCCACCCCCCAGCAGATCAACTTCATGGCCACCGAGGCCCGGGGCCTGATCTGCCTGGCGATGGAGGGCGAGCGGCTCGATGCCCTCGACCTGCCGCTGATGGTGGATCGCAACACCGACGACAACCAGACCGCCTTCACCGTGAGCGTGGACGCGGGCCCTGAAAACGGCGTGAGCACGGGCATCTCCGCCGAAGACCGGGCGCGCACGATCCAGGTGGCCATCCACCCCGACACCCGCCCGGGGGATCTGCGCCGCCCCGGCCACATCTTCCCGCTGCGGGCCCGCGACGGGGGCGTGCTCAAACGCGCCGGCCACACCGAGGCCGCCGTCGACCTGGCCCGGCTCGCCGGCCTCTACCCGGCCGGAGTGATCTGTGAGATCCAGAACCCCAACGGTTCCATGGCGCGGCTCCCCCAGCTGGTGCCCTACGCCAGACGCCATGGCCTGCGGCTGATCTCGATCGCCGACCTGATCCGCTACCGCCTCGACACCGAACGGTTCGTGCGGCGCCAGGCCGAGGCGGCCCTGCCCAGTGCCTTCGGCGACTTCCGCGCCATCGGCTACCGCAATGAACTCGATGGCAGTGAGCATGTGGCGATCGTGAAGGGCCATCCCGAAACGGCCACCGGTGCGGTGCTGGTGCGGGTGCACAGCGAGTGCCTCACCGGCGATGCCTTCGGCTCCCTGCGCTGCGACTGCCGGCCCCAGCTGGAGGCCGCCCTGCGGATGATCGAGCAGGCGGGTGAAGGGGTGGTGGTGTATCTGCGCCAGGAGGGTCGCGGCATCGGCCTGATCAACAAGCTGCGGGCCTACTCCCTGCAGGACACGGGCCTCGACACGGTGGAAGCCAACGAGCGCCTGGGCTTCCCGGCCGATCTGCGCAACTACGGCGTCGGCGCCCAGATCCTCAGCGACCTGGGGGTGAACCGGCTGCGGCTGATCACCAACAACCCCCGCAAGATCGCCGGCCTCGGCGGCTACGGCCTGAAGGTGGAAGACCGGGTGCCCCTGGTGATGGATGCCGGCGAGCACAACGCCGCCTATCTGCAGGTCAAGCGCACCAAGCTGGGACACCTGATGGAGAGTGGCCCCAGCTGCCCGATCAGCTCGGTGGCGGTCGTGGGCTGGCAAGGGGTGCTGGGCGCGGGCCATCCCCAGGCCCTGGTGCAGGAGCTGCAGGGTTGGGCCGAAGCCCGTGGGCTGGTGGTGGAGCGGGAGGATGACCCCCGTCCGCGGGCTCTGCTGAATCAGCCGGCCTTGCTGGTGCGTCTCACCTGCGGCGATGGGGACCAGCTCGACGGTGATCGGCTGGTGGAGCTGTTGGATCGGGTGGCCGGCTGGCCGAGCACCCGTGGGGTGGGCCTATTGCTGGCGCCCGATGGCCGCCGTGGCGCGCACCCGCCAGCCGATCTTCCGGCCACACAGCGCCCCCTGGCGGAGCTGGGCACGGGCGCGGCCAGGGGACTCCGCCTCGAAGCCGAGGCCCTGGTGCTCTGGAGCTGATCGACCGGACAGAAGCCCGAGGATCTGCCTGCACCCGATCTCCTGCCGTCGCGCGGGCGACCCCCCTGGCACTGCGGTGTTCTGCCGTCGCCCGCGGGAGTCAGGCCTGGATCGTGACTTTGTTGATCCGGCTGCCATTCTTGAGGGCCAGCACCACGTCCATGTTGCCGGTGTGACCGAACACGGTGTGCTGGCCGTCGAGGTGGGGCTGGGCCCCGTGACAGAGATAAAACTGGGATCCACCGGTGTTGCGGCCGGCATGGGCCATGGCCAGGGTGCCCGCCTGGTGCTTCTGGCTGTTGATCTCGCAGTTGATGGTGTAGCCGGGGCCACCGGTGCCGGCCACGCCGCGGGAACCCTGGCGGCTGTTGGGGCAGCCGCCCTGGGCCATGAAGCCTGGGATCACCCGGTGGAAGGCCAGGCCGTCGTAAAAGCCCTCGTTGGCCAGCTTCACGAAGTTGGCCACGGTGTTGGGCGCATCGGCGTCGAAGAGCTCCAGCTCGATCGTGCCGGCATCGGTCTCCATCACGGCTTTGGTCACGGCTGAGGCGTCACGAATGCCGCACTGTATGGGGGGGCGCCCCGGGAGAATGGGGTCTTGCCCTCGCCCGTGCCGATGAGCGCCTCCGACTCCCCCAGCCCCGGCAACGCCGTGAACCTCAGCGGTGCTCGCCTGGGGATCCTGGGCGGCAGTGGTCTCTACGCCATGGACGGCCTGGAGGATCTGCGCGAACTGCAGCTAGACACGCCCTACGGCCCCCCCTCCGACAGCCTGCGCCTGGGCCGGATCGGGACGATCGACGTGGTGTTCCTGGCTCGCCATGGCCGTCATCACGCCGTCACCCCCACGGAGGTGCCCTATCGCGCCAATCTGTGGGCCCTGCGCTCCCTCGACGTGCGCTGGATTCTCTCGGTATCGGCGGTGGGCTCGCTGCAGCAGCACCTGGCTCCCCTCGACATGCTGGTGCCGGATCAGTTCATCGATCGCACCCACCAGCGCCCGCTCACCTTCTTCGGCGAAGGCGCGGTGGCCCACGTCACCATGGCGGATCCGTTCTGCCCGGTGCTCAGCCGAATCCTGGCGGATGTGGGCGAGAGCCTGATGCCCGAGGGGCACCATCTGCACCGGGGCGGCACCTACCTCTGCATGGAGGGTCCGGCCTTCTCCACCCGCGCCGAATCGGAGCTCTACCGCAGCTGGGGCTGTGACGTGATCGGCATGACCAACCACAGCGAAGCGCGCCTGGCCCGCGAGGCCGAGATCGCCTACAGCACCCTGGCGATGGTCACCGACTACGACTGCTGGCACCAGGAGCACGACGCGGTGACCGTGGAGATGGTGATCGACAACCTGCGGGCCAACGCCGCCCTGGCCCAGACGATCGTGCGCGCTGCCGCCGAGCGGGTCGGCGCCATGCGCCCCGCCAGCGGCTCCCACCACGCCCTGCGCAACGCCCTGATGACGCCCAGGGAGCATGTGCCCGACACCACCCGCCGCCGGGTGGATCTGTTCACGGCGCCCTACTGGGGACCGTTCGCCGGCTGAAGGTGGGCACCACAGGCGGCCAGGGCCGAGCGCAACGCCGGTCCGTGGGCCGCCAGAACGGCACGGGCCTGGTTCGCACCGCTGCCGGTGGCCGCCATCAGAAGGGCCAGCTTCACCGAACCGCCGCTCTGCTCCAGCAAAGCGCGGCCACGGCTCCGCTCCACCCCGGCCAGGTCCCGCAGGATCCGCAGGGCCCGGTCTTCCAGTTTGGTGTTGGTGACGGCCACATCCACCATGCGATTGCCATGCACCTTGCCCAGTCGCACCATCACCCCGGTGCTGAGGATGTTGAGCGCCATCTTGGTGGCGGTGCCGGCCTTGAGCCGGGTGGAGCCGGTGACCAGCTCCGGGCCGGTGAGCAGGCGGATGTCGATGTCGCAGGGCATGGGCGCCTGATCGGCCGGCACGCAGGCCAGGGCGATGGCCAGGGCGCCGATGGACAGGGCATGGCTCAGGCCCCCCAGCACGTAGGGCGTGGTGCCCCCGGCGGCGATGCCCACCAGACAATCGGCCGGACCGAAGCCGCGGGCTTCGAGATCCGCCCGGCCCGCCTCGAAGCGATCCTCCAGGCCCTCGGAGCTGCGCAACAGGGCTGGCGCGCCCCCCGCCAGCACCCCCTGCACCAACTCGGGGTCACTGCAGAAGGTGGGCGGGCATTCGGCCGCATCGAGCACGCCCAGACGTCCGGAGGTGCCGGCCCCGAGATAGAAGAGCCGCCCCCCCGCCCGCAGCCGGTCGGCGATCGCCTCGACCGCTGTCACCAGCTCGCCGGCCGCCGCCGCCACGGCCTGCTGGGGCAGGCGATCGTTGGCCACGAACAGCTGCACCAGCTCCGTGGTGGGCAGCTGATCGAGCTGGGTGCTGGCCGGGTTGGCCTGTTCCGTGAGCAGGTGACCGCGGTCGCATCCCGGCACCCTGCCGGCAGGGCTCACAGCAGACCCTCCAACTGGCGACGGAAGGCTTCCAGTTGGGGGTCCTCGGAACGGATCGGTTCCGGTCGCGCCTCGGACCCGTCGTCGACCCCGGCGGCCTGGCCCGGAGCCTGCTCCTCCTGCCAGTTGCTGACGTCCATGTTGTGTTCGGGGGGAGCCAGCAGCAGCCGCTCCTCAGCCGTCTGGGGCAGAAAGCCGCCAGGCACAAAGCGAGCCTCATAGCCGGCATCCCGGCAGAAGGCCTCCATCTCCTCCCGCTCGAGCGCTTCCACCGAGGGTGCGGGGAAGTCCTGGGCCTCCAGCAGACCGGCGTAGCGCTCGGCGTCGTCGCGTTCCTCGAACAGCAGCACCACCGTGCGGCCACTGAGCTCAAGCGAGTGAATCCCTTCCTGATCGCTGCCCGCGTCGAAGAGAAGCACGTGCACCGGCATGGGATCAGGCAAGGGTCCAGACCATCAGTGTGTCATCGACCGCGGGCCAGGTCCCGCAGGCGTCGGTAGAGCGCCAGCTCGTCATCCCCCGGTCGATCCGGCACCGTCACCCGGATCTCCACGAACTGATCCCCGCAGCTCTCGCCCCAGCGCAGGCCCCGCCCCCGCAGCCGCAGCAGCCGACCACTGGAGGAGCCCGCCGGCACCTGCAGCGTCACCGGCCCCTCCAGGGTGGGAACGGCCACGCTGCAACCCAGCACGGCGTCGGCCGGATCGAGCGCCAACTGGTAGGTCACGCGCAGACCGTCGATCCGCAGACCGTCGGGCGAGCGCACCTCCAGCTGAAGGAAGTGATCCCGACCCCCGGGAGCCAGACCCGCCAACCGCAGCCGCCAACCATCCCCGGCCAGGGGCGGGGTCCACACTTCCACACAGGTGCCATCCCGCAACACCAGCTCCACCCGTTCACCGGCCAGCGCCTGTTCCGGGGTGAGCTCCACGATGGTTTCCTCATCGCTGCTGGTGGTGACCGGCGGCGGCGATGGCGGGGCGGGGGCCACACTCCGGAACGGTTCAGCCTCCTGGACGGGGCCGGGTTCTGAGTCGGGCTCCGGAACCACCCCGTGCTGCCGACGACGAGAAGTCCCGCCCTGAAGAATCTCCAGGTAGTCAGCGAAGTCGGGAAAGCCCGTGGCCAGGGGGTCGGCCGCCGAAGCGCCCTCCACGGGCTCGCCCGCCTCCCAGGCCGCTCGGCGGCGGGGATCGGAGAGCACGGCATAGGCTTCGTTCACGAGCTTGAAGCGCTCCTCGGCCACCGGATCGCTGCCGTTGAGATCCGGATGCCAGCGGCGTGCCTGGGCCCGGAAGGCACGCTTCAGGGCCTGGGAGTCGGCGCCGGGTTCAAGCCCCAGCACCGCCCAGTAGTCGGGCCCGGTGAGGGGGGTGTGCACGCTCAGATGTCACCCCACGGATCGTTGCCATCCGGCGGCGGCGGCGGCGCTGTCCGCCGTCCCCTGCCATAGGAGCGCTCCTCGGGAAAACCGCTGTCCGGAAAGCGACCCTCCGGTTCGGGACGCTCCCGTTCCCGGCGCTCCCGCCAACGGCGCTCCTGCTCGCGAGGTTGGTCCCGTTCGGGCTGCCAGGTGCGCTCCCGCTCGGGGGAGCCACCGCTCAGCCAGGGGTCGCGCCGGGGCGGTGGAGCGGCCCAGGGATCGCTGCCAGGACGGTTCCAGTCGTCCCAGTCATCATCGGCGAACAGCTCATCCTTGAGGGATCCGAGGGTGTTCTTGAGGCCCTGAAGGGGGTTGGCGTCCCCCTTGCGCTCACTGAGGATGCGGCGATTCAGGCCGAACAGGGCCTCCTGCAGCTGGCTCACCGCCAGATCCAGCTCGCCGGGATCGCTCTCGCCCCGTCCCTCCAGGGCCAACAGGTCCTGCACGTCGCGCAGGGCCATCTCCACCGAGCGCTGCTGGCGCTCGGCGCCGTAGGGGCCCAGCTCCAGGGCCGCATCCCGCAGCCGCCGCTCCGCCTGGGCCACCAAGGTCTGGGCGCGGTTGCGGAGATCGATCGCCAAGCGCTTGCGCCGGTCTTCAGCGGCCTTCTGCTCGGCCTCCTCGATCAGTTTGGCGATCTCCTCCTCGCTGAGATTGGAGCCGCCCTGGATGCTCACGCTCTGCTGACGACCCGTGGTGCGGTCGGTGGCCGCCACCTGCAGCAGGCCGTTGGCATCGATGTCGAACGACACCTGCACCTGGGGCACGCCCCGGGGAGCCGGCGGGATGCCCGAGAGGCGGAACCGGCCCAGGCTCTTGGTATCGGAGGCCATCTGCCGCTCCCCCTGGAGCACGTGGATCTCCACAGAGCTCTGATTCGCCTCGGAGGTGCTGAACACATCGCTCTTGCGCACCGGGATCGGGGTGTTGCGCGGGATCAGCACCTTCATCACTCCGCCGATCGTCTCCAGCCCCAGGGAGAGGGGGGTGACGTCGTTGAGCATCAGGTCGCGCAGCTCGCCGGTGAGGATCCCGGCCTGCACCGCCGCCCCGATCGCCACCACCTCATCGGGATTCACCGACTGGCAGGGCTCAAGCGGAATCAGGGTGCGCACCATCTGCTGCACCATCGGCATGCGGGTGCTGCCGCCCACCAGCACCACGTCATCGATGTCATCGGCGGTGAAGCCCGAATCCCGCAGGGCCCGCTGCACAGGGCGCAGCAGCCGATCGAGCAAATCGGGGCAGAGGCTCTCGAAGGTGCTGCGCTCAAGCGTGGTCTCGATGTGCAGCGGACCGTCCTCACCGGTGGCGATGAAGGGCAGGGAGATCGGGGTGCTCGGCACTCCGCTCAGCTCGATCTTGGCCTTCTCGGCGGCTTCGGTGAGGCGCTGCAGGGCCTGGCGGTCCCGGCGCAGATCCACGCCATGCTGCGCCTGGAAGCCGTCCGCCACCCAGTCGACGATGCGCCGGTCCCAGTCGTTGCCGCCCAGCTGGGTGTCGCCGCTGGTGGCCTTCACGTCGAACACCCCCTGGGCGATGCGCAGCACCGACACGTCAAAGGTGCCGCCACCGAGGTCGAACACCAGCACCCGCTTGACGGTGCTGCGATCGAAGCCGTAGGCCAGAGCTGCAGCCGTGGGCTCGTTGAGGATCCGCTCGACCGCGATGCCGGCCAGGCGCCCGGCATCGCGGGTGGCCTGGCGCTGGGCGTCATTGAAGTAGGCGGGCACCGTGATCACCGCTGCCGCCACCGGCTCGCCCAGGTAGGTGGAGGCGTCGTCGCAGAGCTTGCGCAGGATGCTGGCCACCAGCTCCTCGGGGGCGTATTCGCGCTCCGTGGCCGGGCACACCACCCGCACGTTGCCCTGGTCGTTGGCGCGCACCATGTAGGGAACCGAGAGGCTGCCGTCCTCGAGCTCCTCCCACTGGCGACCCACGAAGCGCTTGAGGTTCGCGAAGGTGTTGCGCGGGTTCAGCACCAGCTGGCGCCGGGCGAGCTGGCCCACGAGCAGCTCCTGGTCCTTGCTGAAACCCACCACCGATGGGGTGGTGCGGCCGCCTTCAGCACTGGCGATCACCTGGGGGCGACCGCCCTCGAGCACGGCCACCACGGAGTTGGTGGTGCCCAGGTCGATGCCGACTATCCGACCCATGAACTCCGCAGCAGCATGAAACCCGACTGGCGTCTCAACCTACTGGTGATGCCGACGTTAATCCCGGCTTAAACGGGGCGCGGGGAAGGCCTCCGTAGATTTGGGGTAGGCCGGACGCCATGGCGTCACAGACCAGACCTTACTTCCCTCGCATGACGCCGGACATTCCCTCCGCTGTGGACGCCGATGCGTTCACCCTCCGTCGTCGACCCCCCAGCGAGAAGCTGGTGGACATCGGCTTCCGTCAGCTCACCCTCTGCCTGTCCTCGGTGGTAGCCCTGGTACTGCTGGGCATCTTCTACACCGTCCTGCACGGCTCCACGGAGGCCTTCCAGGCCTTTGGTCTGAGCTTTCTCACCACCTCGAGCTGGGATCCGGTCAACGAAACCTATGGGGCGTTCGTCGCCATCTACGGCACGTTGGTCAGCTCCTTGCTGGCCCTGGTGATCGCCGTCCCCCTGGGGGTGGGCACGGCGATCTTCATCACGGAGGATCTGATTCCCAAGCCGATGCGCGAGGGGATTGGCCTGATGGTTGAGCTGCTGGCGGCCATTCCCTCGGTGGTGCTCGGTCTCTGGGCCATCTTCGTGATGGAGCCAGCCATCCGTCCCGTGCTTGAGTTTCTCCACAACATTCTTGGCTGGAGTCCCTTCTTCGGGACAGCGCCCCAGGGGCCGGGGATGGCGCCAGCCATTTTGATCCTGGTGGTGATGATCCTGCCCATCATTACGGCCATTTCCCGGGATGCCCTCAATCAGGTTCCTCCCGAGCTCCGTCAGGGTGCCTATGGGGTGGGTACAACGCGATGGGGAGCCATCTTCAGTGTGATTCTTCCCGCTGCGGTTTCAGCAATCACCGGTGGCATCATGCTGGCCCTGGGCAGGGCGATGGGAGAGACCATGGCCGTCACCATGATCATTGGCAATTCCCTTAACTTTGATCTTTCCCTCCTGGCACCAGGCAACACGATTGCTTCGATGTTGGCCAACCAATTTGGTGAGGCAGATGGTATCCAAGTCTCGGCACTGATGTATGCCGCCCTGATCCTCATGGTGCTCACCTTCACGGTCAATGTGGGCGCCCAGTGGGTTGTTCGTCGTCTCAGCCTGCGCTACTGAGTTCCTTCCTCAACAACACAACTGAAGCCATGCCGAACCCCACCATAGAAATTAGTAGTGCTGATCTCTTCGATCGGCGGCCACTTAATTTTGACCCAAATCTCAAGCGCAACCGCCTTAATCAGCTGTTCAATGGTATTGCCGGCCTGTTCTCGGCGATTGCGGTGCTCCCACTGTTCATGGTCATCCTTTACGTCCTATTTCAGGGCGGACGCCTGATCAGTATTGGTCTTTTCACCCAGTTGCCGCCCGCACCTGGCCTGGAGGGTGGGGGGATTGGCAATGCAATCATCGGTACTGTTCTGGTCACACTGATTGCTTCATTGGTGGCAATTCCAATTGGAGTTGGTGGCGGCATCTATCTTTGTGAATACGCCAATAACGGTTGGTTCGCCCAGTTTATCCGTTTTGGCAATGATGTGCTAGCTGGCGTTCCATCAATCATCTGTGGAGTGTTCGTCTACGGCGCCATCGTTGCCACCAGGGTGTTCTTCAACCAGAGCTATAGCGCCGCAGCTGGAGGTATTGCCCTGGCGGTGCTGATGCTCCCCACGGTGATCAAGACCACGGATGAAGGGCTGAAACTGGTTCCCAACGAATTGCGCTGGGGGGCCTTTGGCGTGGGGGCGTCCAAGTTCGTGACTGTCATGCGCATCACCCTGCCAGCGGCTTTCACCCCCATCGCCACCGGGGTGGTTCTGGCGATCGCCAGGGCAGCCGGTGAGACAGCCCCCCTGATCTTCACCGCCCTGTTTTCACCCTTCTGGCCCGAGGGTGTGTTCAATCCGATCGCGACGATGAGTGTGCTGATCTTCAACTTCGCGATCATGCCCTACCCAGCCCAGAACGCATTGGCCTGGGCTGCCTCCTTCGTGCTGGTGATGATGATCCTTTTAGCCAATCTGGCAGCCCGTTGGATCAGCCGCATGGCGCGCAGCTGACCTGATCAATCAGCTTCATCAAGCCAAACAGCTTTCTCTTTCCCCCAACCCTGAACTAGCGATGACCACCAGTCTTCAAACGACTGCAATGCCTGGATCGGCAGCTAGCGATGTCTGCATGTCACTGCAGAATGTCACGATCAGCTACGGCAAATTTGAAGCCGTCCGCAGCGTGTTCATGAACATCCCCCGAGGCAAGGTCACTGCCTTCATCGGGCCCTCAGGTTGTGGCAAGACCACGGTTCTGCGTGCCCTCAATCGCATGAACGACCTGATCCCCGGCTGCGGACTCAAGGGGCGAGTCGTGTTTGATGGTCACGATCTCTACGATCCTCGCGTTGACCCGGTGGAGGTGAGGCGTCGCATCGGCATGGTGTTCCAGAAGCCAAATCCCTTCCCAAAGACAATTTATGAAAATATCGCCTTTGGTGCTCGCATCAACGGCTACAGGGGCGACATGGATGAGTTGGTCGAGCGATCCCTGCGCAAGGCTGCTGTCTGGGATGAGTGCAAGGATAAGTTGAACCAGAGCGGCCTGGCCCTTTCCGGTGGCCAGCAGCAGCGTCTCTGCATCGCCCGCGCCATCGCCACCGAACCCGAGGTGATCCTGATGGATGAGCCCTGTTCAGCCCTTGATCCCATCTCGACATTGAAGATCGAGGAGACAATGCATGAACTGAAGCGCAGCTACACAATTATCATTGTGACCCACAACATGCAGCAGGCAGTGCGCGTCGCAGACATGACGGCTTTCTTTAATGCCGAAGCGGTGGAAGGTGGCACCGGCAAGGTGGGTTACCTCGTGGAATTCAACGACACCGAACGGATCTTCAACGCACCGGGTCAGAAGGCCACCCAGGATTACGTGAGTGGACGGTTTGGCTGAATTACCGCTCCATCCCAAGCCCTGGGCGGCATAGCCATCCTGATATTTCATCCCTTGGGCGCCCGACCGGTTGGGCGCCCATAGTGCTGCGGCACGTTGGACAGCAAAAAGCCGGCCCTTGGGCCGGCAGGTGAACGGAGAGGGAGGGATTCGAACCCTCGATAGAGTTGCCCCTATACAGCATTTCCAGTGCTGCGCCTTCGACCACTCGGCCACCTCTCCATTGAGGGGCATAACGGGACAACCAGGTGTCAATGTAGCAGCACGCTTCACCACCGACCAGACTGGGCCATGGGCCTTCCAGGGATGACCAGCACCTATCCGATCACGGTTCACTGGCGCCAGGCCGGGCGCACCATCACCCATCAGGTCCCGGAGGGTGACTACATCCTGCGCAGCTTCGAGCAACAGGGGGATCCGTTGCCCTTCAGCTGCCGCAACGGCTGCTGCACAGCCTGCGCCGTGCGGGTTCTCGATGGCCAGATCGACCATGCGGAGGCCCTGGGGCTCTGCCGCGATCTGCGCCGCCGCGGGTACGGCCTGTTGTGCGTGGCCCGGGCCCTGGGTCCGCTGGTGGTGGAAACCCAGGATGAGGACGAGGTCTATGACCTGCAGTTTGGCCGGTTTTTCGGACGCGGCACGGTGCGGGCCGGACTCCCCCTCGACGACGAATGAGCTGTCAATCAGACCGGACTGCTGCCGCCAGCGGTCTCAGCAGTTCGGAGCTCGAATCGCTCACCGAGGTGGCCCGCCAGGCGGCGGCGTCCGGCGCCGAACAACTCAGGCGGCATTACGGCCGCCTGGAGCAGGTGCGCGAGAAGGGCCGCTGCGGTGACCTGGTCACCGACGCCGACATGGCGGCGGAGGCGGCGGTGCTGGCCCTGCTGGAGGCCGAAACGCCCTGGATCGGGGTGCTGGCTGAGGAAAGTGGACGGCGCCCCCGATCCGGGGATCTGGGGTGGGTGGTGGATCCCCTGGATGGCACCACCAATTACGCCCACAGCTATCCGTTCTTCGGCACGTCCGTGGGGCTGTGCTGGCGCGGCGAACCCCTGCTGGGGGCCGTGGCGGTACCTGCCCTCGATGAACTGTATTGGGCCGCACCTGGGGGCGGTGCCTGGTGCAACGACCGGCGTCTCCAGGTGAGCCGCTGCCAGTCCCTCGCCGATGCCTTGCTGGTGACCGGCTTCGCCTACGACCGCCACAGCCGGCTGGACAACAACTACGCCGAGTTTGCCTACTTCACCCATCGCACCCATGGGGTACGGCGTGCCGGGGCAGCGGCCGTGGATCTGGCCTTTGTCGCGGCCGGCCGCTGTGACGGCTACTGGGAGCGAGGCCTCTCGCCCTGGGATCTGGCGGCAGGGGTGGTGCTGGTGGAGCAGGCCGGCGGCGTGGTGAGCGCCTACGACGGCAGCGAGCTGGATCTCGCGTCAGGG
>JBJTWP010000088.1:0-3117 GCA_046081805.1 Cyanobacteriota bacterium | reverse complement strand
CCACCCCAGCCGATCCGCTTCGTGCAGACGGCCCCCACCCGCTCCAATTCGGGTCTTCAGACCCTGGTGGCGATGGTGTCGGAGCTGTCAGGCAAGCGACCTGAACAGCTGAGCCTCGCCATCGTGAAGGCCCACGCGGCGGCGATCGCCGCGATCCAGAAGCATGTGACCCGCTATGGCAGCTCCACCGATGAACTCGCCCGCACCATGCAGCGCAATGGCGTGTTCTGGGCCTCGGTGGCCTCGGTGTATGAGTCGTCGGTGGTGGCCGCCAACGGCCGTCGTGAGCCCGGACAGCCCCCCCTGCTAGCCGTGTATCCCAGGGCCACGTACTCCAGCACGATGCGGGCCATCCTGCCCGCCGCCCCCTGGGTGTCAGAGCGGGAACGGGAGGCCGCGCTGCTGCTGATCGAGCGGCTGCAGCAGCCCGACCTGCAGCGCATCGCCGCTGACCAGGGCCTGAGGCCGGCCAATCCCGCCGTGCCGATGAGCCGCGTCACCGCCGCCTACGGCGCCGACCCCCGGGCCGTGTATGACTCCCTGCGGGCCCCGAGACCCGAGGTGGTGGAGGCGATCATCAGCCTCTGGCGCGACCAGGTGAAGAAGCCGTCGCGGGTGGCGCTGGTGGTGGACAGCTCCGGGTCGATGGCCGGAGACAAGTTGCCTTCGGCCCAGCGCAGCCTGCAGGCCTACCTGGCCCAGATCGGCCCACGGGACGTGGTGGGGCTGATCGACTTCGACAGCACCGTGCGGGAGCCGGTGGTGCTGCGCGGCGGCAGCTCCGGCGCCACCGCCGCCGCCGCCTTCGTGGGGGGCCTCCAGGCGGAGGGTGGCACCCGGCTGTATGACGCCGTGGAGGCCGGGCGTGACTGGCTGCGGCGCACCCGCAGGCCCGGTGAGATCCTGGCGGTGGTGGTGCTCACCGACGGGGTCGACTCCGGCTCGCGCCGCTCGCTGCAGGCCCTGGAAGCGGAACTGCGGCGCAGCGGCTTCGCAGGCGACGAGCGCATCGGGGTGTTCACGAACGGCTACGGCAACAGCGGCGACTACGACGCGGCCCTGCTGCGTCGCATTGCCCAGAGCAATGGCGGGGAGTTTATGGAAGGAACGCCCGACAGCATCCTCAAGCGGATGGAATCCCTGCAGCTGGCCTTCTGATGTCGCGGTCGCCATTCACCTGGGCCAATCCGCTCGACGATCCGCCGGCCGTGGCGGTGGCGGGGCTGCTGCTGGTGCTGCTGACGCGACTGGCCGCGGTGGACCTGCCCCTGGCGCTCCTGATTGCGATGGTCAGCGCCCTGGGACTGGCGAGGCTGCGCCTGGGGCAGCGGCATCGTGGTGACCGCCTGCGGGACCGTTGCGTCGGCGAGAGCATCGAAGCGGCGCTGCAGCGTGCCGCCCAGCTCGCGGTGCAGGCCGAGCTGCTGAGCGACGAGGCCATGGCCCGCTTTCAGGATCCGGGCCATCTGGAGCCACTGGGCCTCGTGCAGCTCTGTTGCGAACGCCTGCGGGGGCTGCCGGAGCGGATCCAAGGGCGGCGGCCCCTGCTCGAATCCGGCGGCGGCCTCCTGCTCTCGGCGGAGGAGCTGCAGGGCAGGCTCAGGCGAGAGCGGGAGCAGCTGCAGCGGGAGTCGTCGGCGGAGCTGCGTCGGGAGCGGCAGGGTCTGGTGGATCAGCTCACCCGCAATCTCGAGGCGGCCCGGCTTGGCCTGGATGCCCGGGAGGCCCGCCTGCTGGCGCTCTCCACCCGGCTTGAGCAGATCGATGGAGGCCTGCGCCATCTGCAGCGGCAGGTGGATCAGCAGTGGCCCAGCACGGAGGCCAGCGGTGCCGCCGTGGCCGAGGCGATCGCGCCGCTGGATCAGGCCCTCGATCAACTGGAGCGGCTGCTCGACGCCGGCCAGGGGCGACACGGCGGTGATTCCTAGCCCTCGATACCCGGGGTGCCTGGGGGTGTCCGCCTAGATTCCGCCCCAGCCAAACCCGCCACGATGCTCGCCATTGCCGTGTTGGCCGCCGGGAAGGGCACACGCATGAAGAGCGACCTGCCCAAGGTGCTCCAGCCCCTGGCCGGCGCCACCCTGGTGGAGCGGGTTCTGGCCAGTTGCGCCGCTCTGCAGCCGCAACGCCAGCTGTTGATCGTGGGCCACCAGGCGGCACGGGTGGAGCAGTCGCTCAGCCAGCGAGCGGGCCTGGAGTTCGTGCTGCAGCACCCCCAGAACGGCACCGGCCACGCGGTGCAGCAGCTGCTGGAGCCATTGGCGGGCTTCCAGGGGGACCTGCTGGTGCTCAACGGCGATGTGCCACTGCTGCGACCAGACACCCTGGCGCAACTGCTGGAGCGCCATCGACAGCGCGGCGCCGCGGTGACGCTGCTCACCGCCCGGCTGGCTGATCCCAGCGGCTATGGACGGGTGTTCGCCGATCAGGATGGAGCCGTCGCGGCCATCGTCGAGCACCGCGACTGCAGTGCTGTCCAGCGCGACAACAACCTGGTGAACGCCGGCATCTACTGCTTCCACTGGCCCCAGCTGGCGGCGGTACTCCCCCAGCTCACCAGCGACAACAGCCAGGGCGAGCTCTATCTCACCGACACGGTCGCCATGCTCAGCCCGGCGGTGCATCTGGAGGTGAGCGATGCCGATGAGATCAACGGCATCAACGACCGGCTGCAGCTGGCCAGCTGTGAGGCGGTGCTCCAGCAGCGGCTCAGGCAGCACTGGATGGTTGAGGGCGTCACGTTCGTGGATCCGGCCAGCTGCACCCTCAGCGACGGCACCCGCTTCGGGCGCGATGTGGTGGTGGAGCCCCAGTGCCACTTCCGCGGCGACACCGTCATCGGCGACCGCTGCCGGATCGGTCCGGGTTGCCTGCTGGAGAACGCCACCCTGGCCAGCGGCGTGGAGGTGGTGCAGTCGGTGATTCGCGGGGCCACCGTGGCGGCCGACTGCGCCATCGGCCCCTTCGCCCATCTGCGGCCCGATGCGGAGCTGGGCGAGGCTTGCCGGGTGGGCAACTTCGTGGAGATCAAGAAGAGCCGCATCGGCCGCGGCAGCAAGGTGAACCACCTCAGCTACATCGGTGATGCCGAACTCGGCGCCGATGTGAACGTGGGTG
>JBJTWP010000087.1:0-4554 GCA_046081805.1 Cyanobacteriota bacterium | reverse complement strand
GGCCAGTTCCGCCGCCTTCCTGTTGATGGCAAAGGCCTGATCGGCAATGTCGTATTCGGCAAGCACCAGCGAGGTGGCCCCGAAGGTGTCGGTCTCGATCACGTCGGCCCCCACCTCCAGAAACTGGCGGTGCACCGCCTGCACCGCATCCGGCCGGCTGAACACCAGCACCTCGTTGCAGCCCTCCAGGGCCGCACCACCGAAGTCCTCGGCGCTGAGATCCATCTGCTGCAGCGAGGTGCCGGTGGCACCGTCGAACACCAGCACGGGCCGCTCCGGCGCGTGCAGCCGCTCAAGGAAGCCCATGCGCTGGCCAGCTGGGCGCACCTGGCTGACTCCAAAACTTGATAGCACCATCAGCTGTCGAGGCGCACGCGCGTCACCCAGTGGTCATAGGCGGAATCTCGCCCTTCCGTGATCGCGGTGAGCCGCTCCCGCAGGGCGTCCATCACCGGCCGGGCGGTGGGCAGGTCGGTGGACTCCACCCGGCGCACCGGCGTCACCTTGGCGGCGGTGCCGCTCAGGAACACCTCATCGGCCACGAACAGCTCGCTCTTGTCCACGGCCCGCTCGATCACCTCGATGCCCATGGCCCTGGCCAGCTCGATCACACTGGCGCGGGTGATGCCTTCGAGGATGTCCTGATCCACACCAGGGGTGATCAGCACCCCATCGCGCACCAGGAACAGGTTCATGCCGCTGGCCTCACTCACCTTGCCACGGCTGTTGAGCAGCAGGGCCTCGTCGAAGCCGCTCTTCACCGCCTCCGTCTTGGCCAGGGAGCTGGTGATGTAGGCGCCGCTGATCTTGCCGCGCAGGGGCAGCGAGCGGTCCTCCTGGCGGGTCCAGGAGCTGATGCGGCAGCTGACCCCTTCCGGCGAGAGATAATCCCCTAATTCGAGTCCGTAGATCAGAAAGTCTGTCTCGATATTGTGCAGCCGCGGCGCAATTCCCAGATCACTGGTGTACACAAAGGGCCGCAGATACACGGGTTTAGCCGGTTTGTTGGCCCGCAGGAACTCCACGATCGCCGCGTGGATCGTCTCCTCGCTCAGCTCCGTGAGCAGCAGCCGGGCGCTCTGGCTGAGCCTCCGGGCGTGGCGATCGGCGCGGAACAGCAGGATCTCGTCAGCATCGGCCGGGTTGGGCAGGGCACGCATGCCGCCGAAGGCGCCGGTGCCGTAGTGGAGGGCATGGGTGGCCACCGAGAGGGTGGCCTCCGCAAACGGAACGCAGGTGCCGCCGAACCAGGCATAGGGCAGGAACTGGTGCATGGCGGGCGGTGCGGCGTGCTCTGCCTGGAAGCCCCCGATCTTCTCACTGCAGCCAGCAGGATGGGCCCATGCACAGGTTGGCGGCACTACCGGGAAGCGGAGCGGAGGCCGACGCCGGGGCCTTCGTGGAGCAGCCGCCAGCAGCGGTGCTGTTCCTGAGCAGCGCCGACACCGACCTGCTGGCGATCGACCAGGCCCTGGCGGCGGAGCCGGAGCTGCTGGGCTGCGAGCTGCGGGGTCTCAACCTGGCCGCTCTGCACCATCCGGCGGTGGTGGATCACTACCTCGCCAGCACGGCCAGCAGCGCGGAGCTGGTGGTGGTGCGGCTGCTGGGGGGACGGGGCCACTGGAGCTATGGGCTGGAGGCGCTGCAGCGCTGGCTCGCCACTCCCCATCCCGCTGGGGCGCGGCGCCAGCTGCTGGTGCTGGCCGGCACCCCGGACGACGACCTGGCCCTGGCGGAGATGGGGTCAGCACCGACGCCGCTGGCCCTGGCCCTGGCCGCCTGCCTGCGGGTGGGGGGACCGGCCAACCTGCGTCTCGCGCTGGCCAGCCTGCGCGGGCTGCGGGAGGGCCGTGGGCTGCCGCCGCCGCGTCCGGAACCGCTGCCCGACCCTCTGCCCCACGACTGGCGCGACGAGCCGGGCCCACGGGTGGGCCTGGTCGTGTACAGGGCCCTGCTGCAGGCCGGTGATCTGGCCCTGATGGCGGCTGCACAGCAGGCCCTGCGGGACCAGGGGCTGGCACCGCGGGCCCTCTGGGTGAGCGGCCTGCGGGAGGGGGCCGTGCAGCAGGGGGTGGCCGACCTGCTGGAGCGCGAACGGGTGGAGGCGGTGCTGTGCTGCACCTCCTTCGCCTCGGTGCAGCTGGCTGAGGCGGGGCTGGGGGCACCGCTGTGGGAGCGGCTGGGGGTGCCGGTGCTCCAGGTGCTCAGCAGCGGCCGCAGCCGTGAGAGCTACAGGGCCAGCAGCATGGGCCTGGGCCCCACGGAGCTGGGGCTGCAGGTGGCGCTGCCGGAGCTCGATGGGCGCATCACCACCCGGATCGGGGCGTTCAAGGAGTGCGGCCAGGCCAGCGATCGGCTGGCCTCGGCCCTGCCCCGCTACGTGCCGGATGGGGAGCGGCTGGCCTGGATCGCCCAGCTCACCGCCAACTGGATCCGGCTGCGGCAGACCCCCGCCCGGCAGCGCCGGGTGGGCCTGGTGCTGGCCAACTACCCCAACCGCAACAGCCGCGTGGCCAACGGCGTGGGCCTCGACACCCCCGCCTCCACCGCCCGGATGCTGGGCTGGCTGCAGGGGGCTGGCTACGGCACCGGCGGCGAGCTGCCGGCCGACGGCCAGGAGCTGATCGAGCGCCTGCTGGCCGGCCGCAGCAATGACCCGGAAAGCGGCCACCGGCCGCCGCTGGATCACCTGCCGCTGGCCGCCTATCGCCCGTGGTATGGCGGGCTGCCCGAGGCTGGTCGCGAGCGGCTGGAGGCGGTGTGGGCCCCCCTGAGGGCGACCAGGGGCTGGAGGCCGGCCCCGACGGCCAACCGGCCTTCCCCGTGCGGGGGCTGCGGTTCGGCCACGTGGCAGTGCTGCTGCAGCCGGAGCGGGGCTACGACCGCGACCCCAGCCTCAGCTACCACTCCCCCGACCTGCCGCCCACCCACGCCTACCTGGCCCAGTACCTCTGGCTGCGCCGGCAGTTCGCCGCCCAGGTGGTGGTGCATGTGGGCAAGCACGGCAACCTGGAGTGGCTGCCCGGCAAGGGTCTGGGGCTCTCGGAGAGCTGCTTTCCGGAATGGGCCCTGGGGCCGCTGCCCCACCTCTATCCGTTCATCGTGAACGACCCCGGCGAGGGCAGCCAGGCGAAGCGCCGCAGCCAGGCCGTGATCCTCGATCACCTCACACCGCCCCTGGGCCGGGCGGGCCTGCATGGCGACCTGCAGCAGCTGGAGGGGTTGCTGGATGAGTACTGGGAGGCGCTGCAGCTGGGCAGCGAGCGGGCCGGGGCGCTGCGGCAGCAGCTGGCCGAGCGGCTGCGGCAACTCGATCTGCCCCAGGCCGGCGCTGGGGACAACCTGGAGGCCCGCCTGGATGCCGCCGACGGCTACCTCTGTGAGCTCAAGGAGGCCCAGATCCGCCTGGGGCTTCACACCTACGGTCAGCTGCCGGAGCCGGCCCCCCTGGTTGAACTGCTGCTCTGCCTGGCCCGGCCGCCGCAGGAGGGCCAGCCGGGCTTCACCCAGGCGATCGCCCACGACCTGTGCCTGGTGTTCGACCCCTGGAGCGACCCGGAGGAGCAGGCGCTGGCGCCGGGGGATCAGCAGCTGCTGGCCCCGTTCAGTGCTGGCAAGCCCCTGCGGCTGGTGGGCGACGGAGTGGCGATCCTGGAAGGGGTGGCCCTGGGTTGGCTGTCACCGCTGGTGGAGGGAGCGGCGCTGGTGGAGGGGGTGGCGCTGGTGGAGGGGGTGGCGCGGGGTGAGCCGGAGTGCGCTGACGGGCCCCTTGTCGCTGGTGCCAGAGCACTGGTCCCTGGTGCCAGAGCCACGGCGGTGTTGAACAGGGTGCGCCACAGCCTGCTGCCGCGGCTGCTGGCCTGCGACAGCGCTGAACGCGACGCCTTTCTGCGGGGTGTGGCCGGTGGCCGCATCGCCGCCGGGCCCTCCGGCGCCCCCACCCGCGGCCGGCCCGACCTGCTGCCCACGGGCAGGAACTTCTACAGCGTGGATCTGCGCGGCCTGCCCACAGAAGCGGCCTGGGATCTGGGGCGCCGCAGCGCCGAGCTGCTGCTCGAGCTGCACCTGCAGGACGAAGGCGAGCATCTGCAGCGGCTGGCCCTGAGTGTGTGGGGCACCGCCACCATGCGCAACGGCGGCGAGGACATCGCCCAGGCCCTGGCCCTGATGGGGGTGCGGCCGGTCTGGGACGGGCCCACCCGCCGCCTGGTGGACCTGGAGGTGATTCCCCTGCCCCTGCTCGGCAGACCCCGGGTGGATGTGACCCTGCGCATCTCCGGCCTGTTCCGGGATGCCTTCCCCCAGCTGGTGGGCTGGTTCAACCGGGCCTGCCGCCTGATCGCCGCCCTGGCGGAGCCGGCCGAGGCCAATCCCCTGGCCGCCACGGCGCGCCGGGAGGGGAGCTGGGGCCGCGTGTATGGCTCAGCGCCGGGGGCCTATGGGGCCGGGCTGCAGGGGCTGATCGACAGCGGCCAGTGGGAGAGCCGGGCCGATCTGGCCGAAGCCTTCCTGAACTGGAGCGCCTGGCGGTACGACGGCGGCGGCGACGGCACG
>JBJTWP010000086.1:0-11763 GCA_046081805.1 Cyanobacteriota bacterium | reverse complement strand
TATGCCCTGCTCAGCCGGCCGTTCTGGCCGGGCACTGCCCAGTCGGAGTGGCTCACGGCGGCCGAGCGCCTCGACCGCCAGTCGCGCCTGCGGCAGCTGGAGGCCGATAACCAGCGGCTGCGCGGGCTGCTGGATCTGGAGCGGGGCAGCCCGGCGCTGGTGGGTGCTCCGGTGATTTCCCGCCAGGCCGAGGGCTGGTGGCAGCAGCTGCTGATCGGCCGCGGCGGCCTGCAGGGCATTGCTGCCGGCGATGCCGTGATCGGGCCCGGTGGGCTGCTGGGGCGGGTGGCCAGTGTCACCCCCACCACGGCCACCGTTCTCCTGCTCACCGATCCCTCCAGCAGGGTTGGCGTGTGGGTGGGGGCCCGCCAGCGGCACGGCCTGCTGGTGGGCGTGGGCACCTCCCGGCCGGTGTTGCGTTTCATCGAGCAGGATGGGGGCGTGCGGCCCGGGGATGTGGTGACCACTTCTCCCGCCAGCACGCTCCTGCCCCCCAATCTCACGGTGGGAGTGGTGCAGAGCGTCAACGAGCGGGCGGTGCCCGCGCCGGAGGCGCTGGTGCAGTTGAGTGCCCCGGTGAATGCGATCGACTGGGTGCAGGTGCAGCGGGCTGGCGACCGCCCATGAGTGTGTTGCTCCGCCAGCGCTGGACGCCCATCACGGCTGGGCTGGTGCCCCTGCTGGTGCTGGCCGCCCCAACGCCGCTGCAGCTGACGGGCGTGCCGCCCTCCTGGGCGGCTCTGTGGCTGCTGCCCTGGGCGCTGGTGGATGGTCCGTTCTCCGGTGCGGCGGCTGGACTGGGGCTGGGGCTGATCCTCGATGGTCTCCATGCCGGACCGATCAGCGAGGTGCCTGCGCTCACGCTGCTGGGCTTGTGGTGGGGGCGCCTGGGCCGCAGGGCGGCGCCGATCGAGCGCAGTTTCAGCCTGGGGCTGCTGGCCCTGCTGGGTGCCGCCCTGCAGGGCGTGCTGATCTGGTTGCAACTGCTCTGGTGGGGAGAGACCAACGTGGCGGCCCTGCACACCCTGCTGGCCCAGACCCTGCTCACCGGTTTGCTGGCGCCCATGCTCTGTTCCCTGCAGCTGCTGTTCTGGCGCCAGCTTGTGCCCGGCGTGAAGGGCTGAATCCGATCAGCCGAATGCGATGGAGCCCCATGCGATGACCCTGAATCCGATCTCCCCATCGCCGCAGCTGAAGCGAAGGGAGCTGCTGCGCTTGCTGGCCCTGGGCGGTGGCTCGGCCGCCCTGGCGGCCTGCGGGCCGCGGCGGCCAGGCGGCGGCGAGGCTGGCCGGGTGCTCACGGTGTGGACGCTCGATCTGGCGCCCCGCTTCAACACCTATCTCCAGGCGGTGATCGCGGCCTGGGAGGAGGAGAACCCGGGGGTGAAGGTGCGCTGGACCGATGTGCCTTGGAGCGCGGTGGAGCGCAAGCTGCTGGCCGCCGTGTTCGCCCGCACCGCACCCGATCTGGTGAATCTCAATCCCCCGTTCGCGGCCAACCTGGCCAGCAAGGGCGGACTTCTCGATCTGGCGCCGCTGCTGCCCGCCAGTGCCGAGGCCCGGTTTCTGCCCTCCATCTGGCAGGCCGGCCGCCAGGACGGAGCCCAGTTCGCCCTGCCCTGGTACCTCACGGCGCGGATCACAATGGTGAACCGGCAGTTGCTGCAGCAGGCCGGCTACAGCGCCCCGCCCCAGCGCTGGCAGCAGCTGCCCGCCTATGCCGAGGCGGTGCGGCGGCGCACCGGCCGCTACGCCCTGTTCATGACGGTGGTGCCCGATGACTCCGCTGAGCTGCTGGAGACCCTGGTGCAGATGGGCGTGAGGCTGCTGGATGACGAGCGCCGGGCCGCGTTCGACAGCCCGGCCGGTCGCCGGGCCTTTGCCTTCTGGACCGACCTCTACCGACGCGGTCTCCTGCCGCGGGAGGTGGTGAGCCAGGGCTATCGCCGCGCCATCGAGCTCTACCAATCCGGGGATCTGGCCCTGGTGGCCACCGGCCCCGATTTCCTGCGCAACCTGCAGACCAACGCTCCCGGGGTGGCGACCGTCACCGCCCCCTTTGCGCCGATCACCGGCGCTGACGGCACGGCCAACGTGGCGGTGATGAACCTGGTGGTGCCGAAGCAGAGCGCCGTGGCTTCCCAGGCGGCCGACTTCGCGCTGTTCCTCACCAATGCCGACAATCAGCGGCGCTTTGCCGAGGAGGCCCGGGTGCTGCCATCGGCTGCAATCGCCCTGGCGCGGCTTCAGGCCGCGCTGCGGGCGGATGATCAGGGTCCCGCCGGCGCGGAGCGTCTGGTACGGCGGGCTCGGTTGCTCTCGGCCCAGACCCTGGAGCGCTCCCGGGTGCTGGTGCCAGCGATGCCAGGAGTGAAGCGGCTTCAGGCGATTGTGTACACCCAGTTGCAGCGGGCCATGCTGGGCCAGGCGGAGAGCGACGCGGCGCTCGCGGCGGCGGCCACGGAGTGGAATCGCTACGCCGCCGCGCGCTGGCCCCAGGCCCGCTAGCAGCAAACCCACCCGCTGTCTGTTCCTGGAGAAAGTCTTAAATCTGCCCAGGCTGCTCCGCTCGGCCGGCTTTTTCGGGATGACTCCCCTGCGGCTGGAGGGGTAAGGTTGCGATTCTTCACTCGGTGGTCGGCTCGATGCCCGCGGACGACATCTTCAGTCAGCCGCCTGCCGAGCCCAGGGCCACCGTGCTGGTGGTTGACGATGAGGCGGCCGTGCGCCGCGTGCTCGTGATGCGGCTGCAACTGGCGGGCTACCGCGTCATCTGCGCCGAAGACGGCGAAGAGGCCCTCACGCTCTTCCACCAGGCCCAGCCCGACCTGGTGGTGCTCGATGTGATGCTGCCGAAGCTGGATGGCTTCGCGGTGTGTCGTCGGCTGCGGGCTGAATCCTGCGTGCCGATCATCTTCCTCTCCGCCCTCGATTCGATTGCGGAGCGGGTGTCGGGCCTGGATCTCGGCGCCGACGACTACCTGCCCAAGCCCTTCAGCCCCAAGGAGTTGGAGGCCCGCATCGCCACGATCCTGCGGCGGGTCGGCCGTGGTTCCGCCAGCGCCGAGCCCCGCGAGCTGCCCAGCGGCAGCGGCGTGCTGCGGGTCGGGGATCTGGTGGTGGACACCAATCGGCGCCAGGTGAGCCGTGATGGTGAGCGCATCGCCCTCACCTATACCGAGTTCAGCCTGCTCGAACTGCTGTTGCGCGAGCCGGGGCGCGTCGTGCCCAGGGCCGAGATCCTGGAGCAGCTCTGGGGCTATCCGCCGCGCCGCGCCGCCGACCTGCGCGTGGTGGACGTCTACGTGGCCCGCCTGCGGGGCAAGCTGGAGCCCGATCCCCGCAACCCCGAGCTGATCCTCACCGTGCGGGGAACGGGCTACGCCTCCCAGCGGATGGGCGAAGCGGGCCTCTCAGCGGTGGGCTGAATGGTCTGCCCCTGGGCCCGCTGAGCCGTCCTGCAGGATGGCCCCCAGCTGAAGACCTCTGCGCCCGTGTCGGATCTGCGCGAGACCCGCCTGGAGAAAGGCAAGGCCCTGGCGGCCCTCGGTCAGGGGCCCTATGCCTTGCGGTTCGTGCCCAGCCATGGCACCGCCGCGCTGCAGGAGGCCCACGCCGATCTGCCCAGGGGCGAGGAGCGCCCTGTGGCCGTGGCCGTGGCCGGCCGGGTGATGACCCGCCGGGTGATGGGCAAGCTCGCCTTCTTCACCCTCGCCGATGAGAGCGGCACCATCCAGCTGTTTCTGGAGAAGGCCACGCTGGACGCTGAAGTGCCTGAGGCGCCTCCCCCAGGCGCCTTCGGGCACCTCACCTCCCTGGTGGATGCCGGCGACCTGATCGGGGTGGAGGGCACCCTGCGCCGCACTGACCGCGGTGAGCTCTCGGTGAAGGTGAAGCGCTGGCAGATGCTCAGCAAGAGCCTCCAGCCCCTCCCCGACAAATGGCATGGCCTGGCCGATGTGGAGAAGCGCTACCGCCAGCGCTATCTCGATCTGATCGTCTCCCCCCACACCCGTGAAACCTTCCGGCGCCGGGCCCGGCTGGTGAGTGGCCTGCGCCGCTGGCTGGATGAGCGGGGCTTCCTGGAGATCGAAACGCCGGTGCTGCAGAGCCAGCCGGGTGGGGCCGATGCCCGGCCCTTCGAAACCCACCACAACGCCCTCGACCTGCCCCTCACCCTGCGCATCGCCACTGAACTGCACCTCAAGCGGCTGGTGGTGGGCGGCTTCGAGCGGGTGTATGAGCTGGGGCGGATCTTCCGCAATGAGGGGGTGAGCACCCGCCACAACCCGGAATTCACCTCGGTGGAGATCTATCAGGCCTATGCCGATTACGGCGACATGATGGAGCTCACCGAGCAGCTGATTGCCCACCTCTGCCAGGAGGTGTGCGGCAGTTCGTGCATTGCCTATCAGGGCACGGCGATCGATCTCACGCCGCCCTGGCGCCGGGCCACCATGCATGGATTGGTGCAGGACGCGACCGGGCTCGATTTCAGCCAGTTCAGCAGCCGCGAGCAGGCCGCCGCCGCCATGGGGGTCCGGGGGCTGGAGGTGCCGGAGCTGGCCGACTCGGTGGGGCGGTTGCTGGTGGAGGCCTTTGAGCAGACGGTGGAAGACACCCTGATTCAGCCCACCTTCGTGATGGATTACCCGGTGGAGAACTCGCCCCTGGCCAGGGCCCACCGCAGCAAGCCCGGCCTGGTGGAGCGCTTCGAGCTGTTCATCGTGGGTCGCGAAACCGCCAATGCCTTCAGCGAGCTGATCGATCCACTGGATCAGCGCCAGCGGCTGGAGGCCCAGCAGCAGCGCAAGGCGGCGGGAGATCTGGAGGCCCAGGCTGTGGATGAGGACTTCCTCCATGCCCTGGAGGTGGGGATGCCCCCCACCGGCGGGCTGGGCATCGGCATCGACCGGTTGGTGATGCTGCTCACCGACAGTCCCTCCATCCGGGATGTGATCGCCTTCCCGCTGCTGCGGCCTGAAGGCCGCACGGCAGCGGCGGACTAAGGGTCTGAAGGCCTGCAGTGGGATAATGGCTCGCAGTAGGCAATCACCCCCACGGGGGACTCGATTCCATGAGTGGTGAGCGCGTCGGTTTTCGCTTTCAACACGCGGATGCGGTGGTGAAGCGCAATCCCCAGGGACGCTCCCGTCGTGGTTGGGTGATGGAGCCCGTGGAACAGACCACCAGCCGCGGCACCAAGATGCCGGCTTACCGCATCCGCTGGCGGGACAGCGAGCGGCCCGAGATCGTGCTCCAGCACATGCTGATCGCCGATCCCGATCCCACGCCACCACCGGACGGTGTCAACCTGGTGCCCCCGGCACCCAAAGCCTGATTTCCGCAGCACCCCCACCTGGGCCCTTCAGCATTGGCTTTTCAGCCTTGCTGGTTCACACCTGGGGGTTCACAGCAGCTGTAGCAGCTTGAGGCCGGCGTAACGCTCAAACTCCGGATCAAAGCTCACCAGCCGCCAGCCGTTCACGATCGAGAGCGCCGCCAGATGGGTGTCGGTGCAATGGTGTGCGGTCACCGTCCCCTTGCGCAGCAGGGCCTGGAACACGTCCCAGCCGTCAGTGGGTTCACCGCCGAAGCCAACCCCCGGCTGACCGCAGAAGCGCTCCAGCACCTCTCCCGCTGCCGCCGGCGACAGCGCCGCCTCTCCCATCACGCTCTCGCGGCAGAGCAGTCGCACCAGGCCCAGCCCGGTGGCGGTGCAAAACACCACCCGCTCGCCAGCTTCGGTTTCCCAGTAGTGCCGGGCCCGGAGGTGCTGGGGGTGGAGCGGCCAGCTGAGGGCGAGCCACACGTTCAGATCGGGCAGATCAACGTTCACGGCCAGACCTCAGGGCTCCAGCAGGCTGAACAGGCCGGCATTGCTCAGCCGCTCGGCCGGGATCGCCAGGGGCCTGGGCTCCAGCTTCGGCAGGGCTTCAGCACTGCGGCTGTTGCCCTGGCCCGTGGCGCTGGCGATCAGACCGTCTTCCAGGTAGCGCTGCAGCAACTGCTTCATCGACACGCCCTCGCAGGCGGCCCGAGCCTTGAGGCGGGCAAACAGCGAATCCGGCAGGTCCAGGCTGGTGCGCATGGGGGAACGATAGGGCGCCTCACCTTGAAGGCGGTCCACCAGCGGACCGAGGTGTTGTTGCGGCACCGTGCGGCTCCACTGCAGCGCCAGGGCTCAGCCCTGGTGGCCCGGTGTGGCCCCGGCCTGGGCGCCGCGGGTTTTCAGGCGCTCCAGCTCCTGCTGGGCTTCGAACGCCGCCCAGGCCCGCTCCAGGTCTGGATCTCCCCCTGGTCCGGCCTGGGCCTGGGGGCTGGTCGGAGGCCTCGCTGGGGCGGCGGCGAGCTCCTGCAGGGCGTGCTCCACGGCGTTGAACTGCTGGCCCAGCTCCGCCAGCTGGTGCCAGCTGCGGCGGCCCTGGTCCATCAGCTCAGCCATGTGGGCTTCGGCCCGCTGGGCCAGCTCGTCGGCCCCGGCGGCGCGGGCCCGATCCACCCGCTGATGCCAGCTGCGGATCTCGCGGGCCAGCTCCAGCAGCCGCTGGCGCCGCTGCTCGGCCTGGCGCTGCAGCCGGCTGCGCTCGCCCACCAGCTGGGCCTGGCGATCCCGGGCCTCCTGTTCCTGCAGTAGGGCCTGCTGGGCCGGGTTCGAGGCCAGGAACGCCTCCAGCTGGCGCTCCAGCCGCGCCTCCAGTTGATCCAGCCAGTCGTCCGCCACTGCAATCAGCCCCCAGTGTCGCCGCTGCCGGCGGGCCGCGTGATCAGCGGCGCTTCGATCTCCTCCTGCAGGGGCGTGATCGCCGCCTCCCGCGAGCGCAGCAGCAGCTGGGTGAGCCGGGCGATGGCTCCCTCTCCCAGGTTCTGCTCGCTGATGCGGTCGAAGGCGTTGCGGTAGAGCTCCTCGAGCTCGTTGATCAGGCCCTCGCGGGTCTGCCGCATGGCGGCCCGTTGCTCCTCGCGGCTCATGGCTTGGGTTGCCTCTGGTTGGAGTCTCGCCCCACCAGCAGCTGCAGCGAAAGGTCGCCGGCTGGATCGCTCCAGCGCCGCCCCACCCGCCAGCCGGCCGCGGCGGCCAGGGCCGCGAAGGCGGCAGGGGTGTACTTCACGCTGTACTCCGTGATCAGGGGCTCGCCGGCGGCGAAGCGCCAGCGCTCTCCGGCCAGGGCCACGGTTTGCTCGCTGCGGCTCACCAGGGCCATGGCGATGCGGCTCTGGGCCGGTTGCCAGTGGGCCTCGTAGCGAAAGCCGGCAGGGTCGAAATGGCCCTGCAGATCGCGGTTGAGCCGCGTCAGCAGGTTCTGGGCGAAGGCGGCCGACACCCCGGCGGCGTCGTTGTAGGCGGCCTCCAGCCGCTCCACGGCTTTCGGCTGGTCGATGCCGATCAGCAGCGCTCCCCCGGCGCCCATCAGCCGGTGCAACTGGGCCAGCAGCGCGATCGCCTCCCGGGGGGTGAAGTTGCCGATCGAGCTACCGGGGTAGAAGCCGATCCGGGCCCTGTCCTGCAGCAGCGGATGGGCCGGCAGCTCGGCCATCGCGCTGTAGTCGCAGCAGATCCCCAGCACTGGCACGCCGGGATGGGCCCGTTGCAGGCGCTGGCAGGCCACGCCCAGGGGTTCGGCGCTGATGTCGAGGGCGGCGTAGGCCGCGGGCTGAAGCGCCGCCAGCAGGGGGCCCACCTTGCGGGCGTTGCCGGCGCCGAACTCCACCAGCGCTGCGCCGCTCGCCCTGGGCAGGGCTGCGGCGATCGCCCTGGCCTGCTGCTCCAGCAGCGCTGTTTCCGTGCGGGTGAGGCTGTACTCCGGTTGCGCGCAGATCCGCTCGAACAGCCGCGAACCCTCGGCGTCGTAGAGCAGCCAGGCGGGCAGCTGGCGGGGCTGGCGGGCCATGCCTTCCAGCACCAGGCGGCGCAGATCCGCCTGCCGCGGATGCAGATCGATCAGCTCGGCGCTGAGCAGAGTGGTCATCGTGCCGGTCATGGCGCCGGTCATCGCGCCAGCCGCAGGCCCGCCGCCAGCCAGCGGCTCGCCGGGGGGAAGAAGTTGCGGTAGGTGGCCCGCTCGTGGCCCGGCGGGGTGAGGAAGCAGCTGCCGCGCAGCACCATCTGGGAGCTCATGAACTTGCCGTTGTATTCGCCCACGGCCCCGGCTGCCGGCTGGAAGCCGGGATAGGGACGGTAGGGGCTCGAGGTCCACTGCCACAGCAGGCCGAAGCCATCGGGCAGCTGCTCCGCCAGCAGCTCCCATTCGGCTTCGCTGGGCAGCCGGGCCCCTGCCCAGCGGGCGTAGGCATCGGCCTCGAACCAGCTCAGGTGACGAACCGCTGCATCGGGATCCCGGGGGCGGAGCCCGGCCAGGCTGAATTCCTCGCCCTGTCGCCAGTAGCGCGGCGCCTGCCAGCCCCGCCCCTGCACCACGGCCCAACCCTCGCTCATCCACAGCTCCGGCCGCCGGTAGCCCCCATCGGCGATGAACGCGGCGTACTCGGCGTTGTTCACCAGCCGAGCGGCGATGGCGAACGGCTCCAGCCACTGGCGGTGGCGCGGCGCTTCGTTGTCGAAGTGGAAGCCGCCGCAGCGGGGGCCGTTCTGCCCGTGGCCGATCTCCAGCAGGCCGCCGGGGTGCTCCAGCCAGTGCAGCGCCTGGGCCCGGGCCTGGCTGGCGTAGCTGCGCTCCGGTTCGTCTCCGTAGGCCGGCGCCAGCGGGTTGCGGCTGAAGCCATCGAGCAGGTCCATCAGCAGCAGCTCCTGGTGCTGCTGCTCGTGCTGCAGCCCCAGCTCGATCAGCTCCAGCCAGGGGCGGGCCTGCTCCGCCGGCCAGTCCGCCAGACCCTCCAGCAGCCGTTGCAGCGCCCCATCCACCCGCTGGCGCCAGGCCAGCACCGTGGCGATCGGCGGGCGGGTGAGCAGCCCCCGCTGGGGCCGCGGATGGCGGGCGCCCACGGCGTCGTAGTAGCTGTTGAACAGGAAGCCCCAGCCCTGCGGCGGTGGCTCGGGGTGGTCGGCGAGAGCAGTGATCCGGGGGTCCTGGAGCAGAAAGGTGTCGAAGAACCAGGTGGTGTGCCCCAGGTGCCATTTGGGTGGGCTGGCGTCGGCCATGCCCTGCAGGCAGAGGTCTTCCGGCTCCAGCGGAACGATCAGCTCCACGCTGCGCCGCCGCACGGCCAGCAGCCGCAGCGCAAGCGCGTTCGAGAGCGTCGCCGTCATCCTGGAAACATCTCCCGGGCTCGACGTTAGGCAGCTTGCCTACGATCCCGCCACTGAGATCACAGCAGGACAGGCCAGCGCCATGGGCGGCATCACGCAGGGTTTCGTTGGTGCCGTCGGCAACACCCCCCTCATCCGGCTCAACGCCCTGAGTGAACGCACCGGCTGCGAGATCCTCGGCAAGGCGGAGTTCATGAACCCCGGTGGTTCGGTGAAGGACCGCGCCGCCCTGGGGATCCTGCTGGAGGCCGAGGAGCAGGGGCTGCTCCAGCCCGGCGGCACGGTGGTGGAAGGTACTGCCGGCAACACCGGCATCGGCCTCACGCACCTGTGCAATGCCCGCGGCTACAAGGCCCTGATCGTGATCCCCGACACCCAGTCGGCCGAGAAGATCGGCCTGCTGCGCGGCCTGGGGGCGGAGGTGCGCCCGGTGCCGGCCGTGCCCTACCGCGACCCCAACAACTACGTGAGGCTCTCGGGCCGCATTGCCGCCGAAACCCCCGGTGCCGTCTGGGCCAACCAGTTCGACAACCTGGCCAACCGCCGCGCCCACTACAGCACCACCGGTCCGGAGATCTGGCAGCAGACCGAAGGCCGGGTGGATGCCTGGGTGGCGGCCACCGGCACCGGCGGCACCTATGCCGGCGTGGCCCTCTATCTGAAGGAGCAGAAGCCCGGGCTGCGCTGTGTGCTGGCCGACCCCCACGGCAGCGCTCTCTACAGCTGGGCCACCAGTGGTGAACTGGCCAGTGAGGGCACTTCGATCACCGAGGGGATTGGCAACAGCCGTGTCACCGCCAACCTGGAGGGCGCCCCGATCGACGCCGCCGTGCGCATCGACGACCAGTCGGCCCTTGCCACGATCTACGGCCTGCTCTGGCAGGAGGGCCTGTTCCTCGGTGGCTCGGTGGGGATCAACGTGGCCGCGGCCGTGGAAACCGCCCACCGCCTGGGGCCGGGCCACACGATCGTGACTGTGCTCTGCGACAGCGGCGATCGTTACCGCTCCCGGCTCTACGACGCGGCGTGGCTGCAGAGCAAGGGTTTGCAGCAGCCCCAGCGTGCCGCCGCCGCTGGGGTGGCCTGATGGCATCCTCGGGGACCGTCGCCGGCCAGATGATCGCCGAGCGCTACCGGCTGGAGCAGTGCTTGAGCCAGGGCAGCCAGGGCAGCCTCTGGCGCGCCACCGACCAGCTGGCCGGCGACGCTCCGGTGGCCCTGCGCCAACTCACCGCACCCCTCGACCTGGCCCGCGCCGCCGAGCTCTGGGGCCGGTTGCAGGGGGTGCTCCATCCCCAGGTGCCGCGGCTGGGCGGCGCCATCCGCGAGGGCGACGTGCTCTGGCTGGTGCGCGAATGGCAGAGCGGCCCCACCTATCAACAGCTGCAGGTAGCCCGCGCGGAGCGCCAGCTGGTGTTCGGCGCCGGGGAGGTGCTGCTGTTGCTGCGCCAGTTGCTGCCCGCGCTCACCGTGCTGCACGGCCAGGAGCTGATCCATGGCGATCTGTGCCCGGCCAATCTGCTGCGCCGCGACAGTGACGGCCTGCCGGTGCTGCTCGATTTCGGCCTGGTCTGCGGCTCTGCTTTCGCCACCGCTGGCTATGCCCCGCCCGAGCTGGCGCAGGGGGGCGCGCCCCAGCCCTGGATGGATCTGTATTCCCTGGGGGTCACGGCACTCGTGTTGCTCAGCGGCGACCCGCCGGAGAAGCTGCTGGATCCGGTGAGCCTGCAGTGGCGCTGGCCCGCGGCGCTCACCAGTGAGCCCCAGCTGCAGGGCCTGCTGGCCCGGCTGATCGGGATGGAGGGGGCGCCCCGCTTCCCCGCCGCGGCCCAGGCCCTCAGCGCGGCCCAGGCCCTGGCCATGCCCGACAGCATGGGCCCAGTGCCCCGCGCCGATCGCACCGTGGCCCTGGTGCCACCCCCGGCAGCCACCCCGGAGCTCAACCCATCGGCAGCGGCGCCTCCCCAGCCGCTCGCCGCACCGGTTGGGGAGCACTCCCCGGCTGTTGAGGCCTCGGCGGCCGTGGCGCAGGGCCCCTCCGTCACCCCCGACGCTCCCCTGCCCAGCCGGGCGGCCAGCGCCGCTTCAACCGCCCCTGCGGGCCTACCCCGCCGCCGGGTCGAGGAGCGCGAGGAAGCGGCGGAGGGCAGCCTCTGGCCGGTGGTGATCGCCCTGGTGATCTCGGCCATCGTGGGCACCGCCCTGGGCTGGTGGTGGTTGGGCCGGGGCAAGCCCACCGGGCTGCCCAGCCCGGAGGCCGCCCTGCAGCTGCCCAGCAGCCTGCCGGCGGCGGAGATCGACCAGCGCCAGCAGCTGTTGAACCGCCTGCGGGCGATGCAGGTGGAGCGGGCCTGGTTCCTCAGGCTGGTGGACGCCAGCCTGCTGGCCCAGTTCCCCGAGCGGGGCGGCCGGCTGCCCAGCGATGCGCCCGACGATGCACCGCTGCGCAAGGTGTGGAACGAGCTGGCCGAAGAGTGGCTGGCCCGGGTGGAACAGCTTCCGCTCGAGATTCGCCGCCGCCTGGGCAGCTACAGCGAGGCGGACTGGCAGCGGCG
>JBJTWP010000085.1:0-8982 GCA_046081805.1 Cyanobacteriota bacterium | reverse complement strand
GGGCGAGGGTGAGCCCATACTCCAGCGCTGCAATCGCCTCCGCCAGCTGGGTCAGTTCCTCCTGGGCCAGCTCCTCCATGGCCGGATCGCCGCGGTGCTCCTTCAGCAGGCTGCGGGCGTCGTGCTGTTCGCGCTCGAGCTTTAGCAGCTGGGTGTGGTTAGCCACCAGGGGCTCCAGCCGGGCCCGCTCCCGCGCGATCGACTGCAGCTGGGCCGGATCGGAGGCCACGGCCGGATCGGCCAGTTGCCGCTCCAGGGTGTCGAAGGTGCGGCGTGCCGTGTCCAGGCGCTCATGCAGCAGGGAACGATCCATCGAGGAGCAGCGGCAGCAGAGGAACAGGAGGCGATGCCATCACAAAAAACGGCCGGATGCTCAACGGCATCCGGCCAGGGGGGAAACCAGCACCAGGCTGATGGGACTGCCGTGGCTCAGGCCTTGGCTTTGGCGTTGCTGTCGTCCTTCTTGGCGGCACCACCCATGCCGTACTTGCGCATGAAGCGGTCGACGCGGCCCTCGGTGTCGAGGATCTTCTGGGTGCCGGTATAGAAGGGGTGGTTGCCGCTCCACACATCGACGTGGATCTCGGCCTGGGTGGAACCAGTGGTCATCACCACCTCTCCGTTGCAGATCACCTTGGCATCGGGATACCAGGTGGGATGAATGTCGGCCTTGGGCATGGCTGAGTACAGGAAGGGAAAGATCAGCGCTTGGAGAACTGGGGGGCCTTGCGGGCTTTCTTCAGGCCGTACTTGCGACGCTCCTTGGCGCGGGGGTCGCGGCTGAGGTGGCCTTCGGTCTTGAGGGGCTTGCGGTTGTCGGTGGACAGGTCGCACAGGGCCCGGGCGGCACCCTGTTTGATGGCGTCGGCCTGGCCCGTGAGGCCGCCGCCGCGCACGTTCACCAGCAGGTCGTATTCGCCGGCCAGGCCGAGGGTCTGCAGGGGAGCCTTCACCGCCGCCAGGTAGACGGGGTTGTAATTCAGGTAGTTGTCGCCAGGGCGACCGTTGATGGTGACATTGCCGGTGCCGGGCACCACCCGCACACGGGCGACGGCGGTCTTGCGACGACCGGTACCCCAGTAGACGACGGTGTTGGTGCTCATCGGGCGGAAGCGGCGGGATCGAGGGCGAGAACCTGGGGTTGCTGGGCGGCGTGGGGATGCTCGCTGCCCTTGTACACCTTCAGCTTGCGAAACAGCTGGCGGCCTAGGGCGTTGTGGGGAAGCATGCCCTGGATGGCCTTCTCCACGATGCGCTCGGGAATCCGGGCCTGCAGGTGGGCGAAGGTTTCGGTCTTCATGCCACCGGGCCGGCCGGAGTGGCGCCGGTAGAGCTTCTGGGTGGGCTTGTTGCCGCTCACCCGGATCTTGTCGGCGTTGATCACGATGACGAAGTCACCGGTATCAAGGTGGGGCGTGAAGGTGGGCTTGTTCTTGCCACGCAGCACGGAGGCCACCTCGCTGGCCAGGCGGCCGAGGGTCTGGTTCTCGGCGTCCACCAGATACCACTGGCGTTCGAGCGTGTCGGTGGAGGGCAGGGATGTCTTGTTCATATCGCCTGGTGAGGCACCGGCTGGCCGGACGGGGGAACCCATCACGGCGGATGGGGCAGGACACGCCCATGGCGTGTCGGATGACAACGACCTTACCGCTTCGCCTGTTGCAGCCTGATCAGGCCTGGCCTGACCCAGTTGCCCATGGCAGTGGGGATTCGGAGGCTGGTTTGCGGCTTGCCGCTGCTCCCGGGGTGGGCGCTGAGCGAAGGGCGCTCAGGCTTGCCAGGGGTCGGGCGAATCGGTCTGAGACAGCCGAAACCGCGGTTGGCTATCGTACCACGCCCATTCAGGAAAGACCGGCTTGGGGTATCCCACCCGCAGCAGGCAGAGGCCATGGGGAGGTGCGGCGTCCTTGATGGCGGCACGCTCCCGGTTGCGCCAGCGCCGCTCGAAGGCGTCCAGGCCCAGCCGCCCTTCGCCCACCGCCACCAGCTGGCCCATCACCAGGCGCACCATGCCGTAGAGGAAGCCACTGGCCTGCAGTTCCACCCGGATCAGATCGCCCTCGCGCTCCAGGCTCACCTCCTGCAGGGTGGTGCGCCCATGGGCCCGGCGGCTGCCGGCCCGTTGAAAGGCCGTGAAGTCGTGCTCGCCCACCATGCCCTCCAGGGCGGCGGCCATGCGGTCCTCATCCAGCCGCAGCTGGTAGCGGTGCCAGCTCCAGGGGGCCAGGAACAGGTTTGGGGTGCGGCCGTTGTGGATCGTGTAGCGGTAGCGGCGGTACTGGGCGGAGAAGCAGGCGAGCCAAGCGGCCGGCACCTCGGCGGCGGCCCGTACGCGGATGCTGGCGGGCAGGCGGCCGTTGAGGGCCTTGGGCCAGCGGGGGGCGGGAATGGGGCCGGCCGCATCGAAGTGGGCCACCTGGCCGGCGGCATGCACGCCGGTGTCCGTGCGGCCGGCGGCCATCGTGCGTGCCGGACCCTCTGGATCAAGGGCGGCGATCGCCTCCTCCAGGGTCTGCTGCACGCTTGGGGCGTTGCGCTGGCGCTGCCAGCCGTTGAAGGCGGCGCCGTCGTATTGCAGGCACAGGGCGATACGACGCAGCCGCGACTCCCGAAGTGGGGGCCGCGGCTCGGGTGAACTTGCAGGGTTCGGATCGATCGCAGGAGTCCGCCTTGGCCGGCGATGGATCAGACCAGCTCGATGATCGCCATCTCGGCGTTGTCGCCGCGACGGGGAACGGTGCGGATGATGCGGGTGTAACCGCCGCTGCGGTCGCCGTAGCGCTCCTGGGCCTTCTCGAACAGGGCATGCACCAGCTGCTTGTCGTAGATGTAGCCGATGGCGCGGCGGCGGGCGGCGAGACTGCCTTCCTTGGCCAGGGAGATCATGCGCTCGGCTTCGTCACGCAGGGCCTTGGCGCGGGCCTTGGTAGTGGTGACGCGGCCTTCGCGGATCAACTGGGTGGTGAGACCGCGCAGCATGGCTTTGCGTTGGTCGGCGGGACGTCCCAGCTGGGGGACTCGGCACTGGTGTCGCATGGTCTGAACTCAGGTGGGAAAGACAGTGGGGCCGGGGCCGATCAGGCGCTGGTACGGCTCTGGGGCAGGGTGATGCCGATGCGCTCAAGCGCTTCAATCACTTCATCGGCCGACTTGGAGCCGAAGTTCTTGATCTCCAGCAGATCCTCGTAGCTGAAGCCCATCAGGTCGGAGACAGAATTCACCTGGGCACGCTTGAGGCAGTTGTAGGCGCGCACCGAGAGGTTCAACTCCTCCAGGGGGATCTGCGACTCGGCTGCAGGTTCTGGCTCCATTCCAGGCTCCTCAGCCATGGTCAGGCTGGCCAGGGGCTGGAACAGGGCGATCAGCTGGTTGGCGGCCTGGGCCATGGCGTCGTCAGGGCTGACGCTGCCGTTGGTCTCGATCTCCAGCCGCAGGCGCTCCCGGGCTGAGCCGCCCTCACCCACGGCGGTCTCGTCCACCGAATAGTTCACCCGCTTCACGGGCTTGAACACCGCATCGATCTGGAGCAGATCGATGGCGCTGGTGTCCTCGCTGTGGCGGTCGACAGGCCGGTAGCCCACGCCGCGCTCGACATGCACCTCCATCTCGAGGCTGTGGCCTTCGGCCACGTTGGCGATCAGGCGAGCCGGATCGATCACCTGCACCTGGGAGGAGAACTGCAGGTCACCGGCGCTGACGGTGGCGGGTCCATTGACCACCAAGCGACCGATCTCAAGCTCGCGGCTGCGGCTGTTGACGGAGATCTGCTTGCAGTTCAGCAGGATGTCGAGCACGTCTTCACGCACACCGGGCACGGTGGCGTACTCATGGTTCACACCGGCGATGCGCACCGCCGTGACCGCACTGCCCTCAAGGCCGCCGATCAGCACGCGACGGAGGGCATTCCCCAGGGTGGTGGCCTGGCCTCGGTCGAGGGGGCCGATCAGGAAGGTGCCGGTCTGGGAGCGATCTCCAGCGACCTGATGGTCGATGCGATCGATTTGATAGTGCAGCACGGTCTGAATGGTCGAGGAACGAAACGGAGACGGGCGACGAATCAGACGCGACGACGCTTGGCCCGGCGGCAGCCGTTGTGGGGCAGGGGGGTCACGTCGCGGATCAGGGTGATCTCCAGACCTGCCACCTGCAGGGCGCGAATGGCGGTTTCACGACCGGAGCCAGGACCGCGCACCAGCACCTCGATCTGCCGCATGCCCTGCTCCAAGGCGCGGCGCGCGGCGGCTTCGGCGGCGGTCTGGGCGGCGAAGGGGGTGCCCTTGCGGGCGCCTTTGAAGCCGCTGGCACCAGCGGAACTCCAGGAGATCACCTCACCAGCGGTGTCGGTGATCGACACGATTGTGTTGTTGAAGGTGCTCTGGATATGGGCAACGCCGTTGGGCACGTTGCGCTTGGCCTTCTTGGGGCCGGTCTTCTTGGCGGGCTTGGCCATGACGAGGGGCCTGCCGGAGGCAGGAGGTGATCGGGTAACGGAGGGTGGCGGTTCTGGTGACGCCAGGACTGGCGGCAGAACCGAGAGTCAGGCCTGGGTCCTATTTCTTCTTGCCGGCCACGGTCTTGCGGGCGCCACGGCGGGTGCGGGCATTGGTGCGGGTGCGCTGACCGCGCACGGGCAGGCCGAGGCGATGACGGCGGCCCCGCAGACAGCCGATGTCCTGAAGGCGCTTGAGGGCCATGCCCTCCTGGCGACGCAGGTCACCCTCCAGGGTGAAGGACTCGGCGGCACCGCGCAGTTTCTGCACGTCGGCGTCACTCAGGTCCTTCACCCGGGTGTCTGGATTCACGCCGGTCTTGGCGATGATCTTCTTGGCACGGGTCAGACCGATGCCATACACGTAGGTGAGGGCGATCTCAACGCGCTTGTCGCGAGGGATATCAACGCCGGCAATCCGAGCCACGGGGTCAGGAAGTTCAAAGGGGCAAGGGGGGCCCCAGGCAAGGGGCGGAACTCATCCAGCACGCCCGGCACAGATGGCCGGCGTTGCGATCGATGAGGTGTCCGGGAGGACGGGTTTCAGCGCTGTTCACGCGGTGAAATGAATGACTCCTGGGGGAGGGGGAGCCGTTGCAGCTGCCGCGGGGCGGATGGCGGCGGGACGATCAGCCCTGGCGCTGCTTGTGCTTGGGGTTGGGGCAGATCACCATCACCCGGCCGTGGCGACGAATCACCCGGCACTTGTCGCACATGGTCTTGACCGAGGCACGCACCTTCATGGGCGCTGGGGTCTCCTTATTTGCAAACCGCCAACCTATCACACCAGTCAACGGGTTTGACCTCAGCTGAGCAGGGCCCTGATGCGCTCGGCGATGGCCTCCACGGTGCCGGCCGCCTCCACCGACTGGAGCAGGCCCTGACCGCGGTAGTGCTCGATCAGGGGGGCGGTCTGCTCCCGGTAAACCTCCAGACGGTGGCGGATCACCGCCTCGTTGTCATCGGCCCGGCCCCGGCTGAGCAGGCGCTGGCTCAGCACGGCGTCGTCGACTTCCATCAGCACCATCAGCTCGATCTGCTGGCTCAGCTCGCCCAGCAGGGCATCGAGGGCTTCGGCCTGGGCCAGGTTGCGCGGGAAGCCATCCAGCAGCCAGCCGCCCTGATGGCCGCTGAGCCGGCGGCGCACGATGGCCAGCACCAGTGCATCGCTCACCAGCTCACCGCGCGCCATCACGGCTCCGGCTTCCTGGCCCAGGTCGGAGCCGGCAGCCACTTCCGCCCGCAGCAGATCGCCGGTGGAGAGGTGCAGCAGGGCGTGGCTGTCCGCCAGTCTCACGGCCTGGGTGCCCTTGCCGGCCCCCGGGGGGCCGAGAAAGAGGAGACGTTGTTTCATGACAGTCGGGAGAATGATCAGCACGACCAGCACGGCGGCCTACTGGCGCACCATGCCCTCGTAGCGCTGGGAGATCACATAGGTCTGCACCTGCTTGGCCGTGTCGATCGCCACGTCCACCAGGATCAGCAGCAATGTGGCGCCCAGGCCCTGGAAGGTGCGCACCTGGGTGGCCCCCTCCACGGCGGAAGGAATGATCGCCACCGCGGCCAGGAATAGGCCACCTAGCAGGGTGAGTCGATTCTGCACGCCGCTCAGGTAGTTCGCCGTGGCCGATCCGGGCCGCACTCCGGGGATCGCCACGCCACCGCGCTTGAGGTTGGTGGCGATGTCCACCGGATTGACGGTGAGGGAGGCATAGAAGAAGGAGAAACCGCAGATCAGGGCGAAGAACACCAGAGCGTACAGCCAGGGGGTGCTGCTGTTGGGGTTGAGGTAGCCGGCGGCCTTGATCAACCACTCATTGCGCGTCACGTTGGCCAGGGTGAGCGGCAGGAAGACAACAGCTGAGGCGAAGATGATCGGCATCACGCCGCCAGCGTTGAGTTTCAGCGGCAGATAGCTCTGGCGGGCTGAAAGCAGCGTGGTGCCGCCCACCTGGCGCTTGGCGCTCACGATCGGGATGCGTCGGTTGCCTTCCTGCACAAAGATGATCCCCACAATCGTCACCAGGAAAACCAGCACCAGCACCACGATGCCGCCCACAGTGGACCGGTCGCCGCTCTGGGCCAGTTCGATTGTGGAGCCCAGCGCCTTGGGCAGGGTGGCCACGATGTTCACGAAGATCACCAGCGAAGCCCCTTGCCCGATTCCCCGTTCGGTGATCACTTCGCTCACCCACATCACCACCATCGAGCCGGTCACCAGGGCCATGGCGGTCTGGATCACGAACACCGGCTCCGCCAGGCCCGCGGTGGCGTACGGCCGCAGGATCAAGGCGAACACCACGCTCTGCAGGATGCCCCAGCCGAGGGCCACATAGCGGGTGATCTGGGCAATCTTGCGTCGCCCGGCCTCTCCTTCGTTCTTCTGGAGATCTTCCAGCTGGGGCAGCCCCGCCGTGAGCAACTGGATGATGATCGAGGCGTTGATGAACGGCAGGATCCCCAGGGCAAACACCCCGAGGGTCGAGAGGCCGCCTCCGGTGAAGATGTCGAGGAAGCCGATCAACTGGCCTCCCTTGGACAGAAACTCCTGGAAGGCCACCCGGTCGATGCCAGGCATCGGGATGTAGATGCCGAGACGCACCAGCAGTAGCAGACCCAGGGTGGTCACCACCCGGTCGCGCAGACTCTTCGACTGGATCAGCTGGCTGAGGATTTCGCCGGCGCTGGGGTTGCGGCCCCGACTGACGAGCATGGCGTTGGCTGGGGAGGGAGAGGGGGCAAGGAAAAAGCCGCCTGCCGGCCGCAGGGCTCAGGCAGGCGGCTCAGACCATAGGGCGGTGCCCGGAAGGGCGCTGCGTCTCAGAGCTCGGCGCAGGTGCCGCCTGCGGCCTCGATCTTCGCCCGGGCGCTGGCGGTGAACGCGGCGGCCTGCACGGTGAGTTTCACCTTCAGCTCACCGTTGCCCAGCACCTTGAGCGGATGCTTGGGGCTGGTGACGATGCCCGCTTCCACCAGGGAGTCGATGGTCACCGTGCTGCCGGCCTGGAGGTCGGCGAGTTTGCCCACATTGATCACGGTGAATTCCTTCGGATTCACGAGCTCAAAGTGCTTGAGCTTGGGGATGCGCCGATAGAGCGGCATCTGGCCACCTTCAAAGCCGGGGCGGGTGGGACGGCCGGAGCGGGACTTCTGGCCGCGCATGCCGAACCCACAGCTGGCGCCCTGGCCGGCGGCAATGCCCCGACCCTTGCGCAGCTTGCGCCGGCGGGCGCCGGCGTTGGGCTTGAGCGTCTGGAGGTTGATGGTCATGGCAAGGCCTCAGGAGTAGATCTGCTCGAGGGAGATGCCCCGCTCCTTGGCGGTCTCCTTGTGGGTGCGGAGGGCGCCGAGGGCCACCAGGGCAGCTCGGGCGTTGTTCAGCGGGGTCTTGGAACCGAGGCGCTTGGCCAGCACGTTCTTGATGCCGGCGAGTTCCAGCACCGTGCGGATCGAACCGCCGGCGATCACACCGGTACCGGGGGCTGCGGGCCGGATCAGCACGCTGGCGGCACCGTCGCGGCCGTTGCTCAGGGTGGGAATCGAGGAGTGGCGGGTGAGGGGCACCTTCACCAGGTGCTTCTTGCCATCGGCCACGCCCTTGCGGACGGCACCGATCACATCGCCGGCCTTGCCGACGCCCACGCCCACCTGGCCCTTCTCGTTGCCGACGACAACGATGGCCCGGAAGCTCATCTTCTTGCCGCCCTTCACGGTCTTGGAGACGCGGCGGATCTGCACCACCCGCTCCTGCCATTCGGAGTCGCGCTCCTGGCCCCTGCGGTTGTCACGGCCCCGGCCGCCGCCGCCGCGGCGCTCGCCCCGGCCGCCGCCGCCGCGACGTTCCTGCTGGCCTTCAGCGGCTGCAGGAACGTCAGCGGCGCCCGGAATGTCGGCGGACTGAATCTGGTCGTTGGATTGGGTCATGGTGAGAGCAGGATCAGAACTGAAGGCCCGCTTCCCGGGCGGCGTCGGCCAGGGCTTTCACCCGGCCGTGGTACAGGTTGCCGCCGCGATCGAAGACCACCTGCTGGATGCCCTTGGCCAGGGCACGCTGGGCGACCAGTTCACCCACGGCCACGGAGGCAGCGCAGCTGGAGCCGTTGTTGAGGCTGGTGCGCAGATCCTTGTCGAGGGTCGACGCTGCACAGAGGGTGCTCTGGGCGTCGTCGTCGATGACCTGGGCGTAGATGTGGTTGTTGGAGCGGAACACGGCCAGCCTGGGACGGTCGGCGGTGCCGGAGAGCAGACGACGCAGGCGGCGGTGACGCTTCTGGGTCTGCTGTTTGCGGGAGAGGGAAGACATGGGGGATCAGACGGATGACGCTCGAGCAGACCTCTATTTCTTGCCGGTCTTGCCGGCCTTGCGCAGAATCCGCTCACCTTCGTACTTGATGCCCTTGCCCTTGTAGGGCTCGGGCGGACGGATGCCGCGGATCTTGGCCGCCTCGTTGCCCACCAGCTCCTTGTCGGGGCCGGAGACGAAGACCGAGGTG